>CALMXF010000304.1 GCA_937870985.1 uncultured Chloroflexota bacterium | reverse complement strand
GCTCCTTGACCAATCCCGACGAAATTGCTATGGTTTATCGGGTTATCTAGGAGTGATTCGCAACTGGGAGTGATTCTCAACGATGGCCGAGAAGATCGAACTCTTCTGCGAGCGACACGACTTCCGTATGACGACGCAACGCGCGGCGATCCTCGACGAGGTGCGGTCTGGCGCTGGCCACCTCACCGCCGGGGAGATCTTCGAACGCGTGCACCGGAAGTACCCATCGATCGCGTATGGGACGGTCTATCGGACGTTGCACCTGTTTGCCGAACGCGGGCTCATCCTTGAGTTTCCCTTCGGCGACCAGGCGAGCCGCTTCGACAAGCGGGTGGATCGGCACGATCACGTTCAGTGCCTCATCTGCGGCACACTCGTCGATGTCGACGTGCCAACCGCTCTGCTCGCACAGCAGGTTGCAGCCGAGCAGACCGGCTACCACGTCAGCGGCCACCAGACGGTGTTCACTGGCGTCTGCCCGATTTGCCAGTCCGCGAGTCACACCCGGAGTTAGTCAACCTATGGGTATACTAAGTGCGACGACAGGATCGTCGTGACGGCGCGCGATGGACGCCGCCGGGGTACGGATCGAATGTGGAGGGCGCAAGCCAGGTTATGAGCGAGACCCCACTGTTTCAAATTCAGAATCTACATGCCGGCATCGATGGGCAGGAGATCCTGCGCGGTGTCGACCTGACGATCAATCGTGGCGAGATCCACGCGCTGATGGGCAAGAACGGCTCGGGCAAGAGCACGCTGGCCTACGCCGTGGCCGGCCACCCGAACTACGAGGTCACCGAGGGCGCCGTCCTCTACAAGGGCGAGAATATCCTCGAGATGGGGCCGGACGAGCGGGCGCAGTTGGGTCTGTTCCTCGCGTTCCAGTATCCGACCTCGATCCCGGGCGTCTCGATGGCGAACTTCCTCCGGATGGCTGCGAACTCGCGCCGCCAGCGACGCGCTGACCAGGGCGAGGATGTCGCCCCGTTCACCCCGCGCGAGTTCCGCAAGACGCTGCGCGAGAAGATGGCGCTGCTGAAGGTGGACGAGTCGTTTGCCAATCGCTACTTGAATGAAGGCTTCTCCGGCGGCGAGAAGAAGCGCGCCGAGATCCTTCAGATGGCGATGCTCGAACCAGAATTCTGCATCATGGACGAGACCGACTCCGGCCTCGACATCGACGCGCTCCGCACCGTCTCGGAGGGTGTCAACGCGCTGTTCACCGACAATATGGCGATGCTGGTCATCACTCACTACCAGCGTCTGCTGAACTACATCAAGCCGAACTTCGTCCATATCATGGCCGACGGGCGAATCGTCACGTCGGGTGGACCCGAGCTCGCGATGGAGCTCGAGGAATCCGGCTACGACAAGTTCATGGCCAAGTACGCGCCGGAGGCGGTGGCGGTCTAGCGGCCGTCCGGCTTGTCGGCTGGCAGTGCGTGAGGAGGCACGGATGGCAACAACCGAGCTCGATTTTGGGACATACAAGTACGGGTTCCGCGACGAAGAAGATTACGTCTTTAAGTCCGAGAAGGGTATCGACGCCAAGAAAGTCGCGGAGATCTCCGCGATGAAGGGCGAGCCGGAGTGGATGCGTGATTTCCGGCTGAAGGCGTTCGATTATTTCCTGAAGCGCCCGATGCCCGAGTGGGGCGCTGATCTGTCGGACATCGACTTCGACGACATCTATTACTACATCCGGCCGACCGAAAAGGCGAGCAAGTCCTGGGATGAGGTGCCGGAGTACATCAAGGATACGTTCGAGAAGCTGGGCATTCCCGAGGCTGAGCGGAAGTTCCTCGCTGGCGTCGGCGCGCAGTACGAGTCCGAAGTTGTGTACCACTCGCTGCGGGCAGACCTCGAGAAGATGGGCGTCATCTTCCTCGATATGGACGCGGCCGTGCGCGAGTATCCCGAAATGGTCAAGCAGTACTTCGGGACGATCATCCCGCCCAATGACAACAAGTTTGCCGCGTTGAACTCGGCGGTCTGGTCGGGCGGATCCTTCGTGTATATCCCCGAGGGTGTACGGGTCGATGTGCCGCTGCAGGCCTACTTCCGGATCAACGCCGAGAGCATGGGTCAGTTCGAGCGGACGCTGATCATTTGCGAGAAGAACTCCTACGTCCACTACGTCGAGGGTTGCACCGCGCCGACATATTCGTCGAACTCGCTGCACTCAGCAGTGGTCGAGATCATCATCAAAGAGGGCGCGCGTTGCCGCTACACGACGATCCAGAACTGGTCGAAGAATGTCTATAACCTCGTCACCAAGCGCGCCGCGGCCTACAAGAACGCGACGATGGAGTGGGTCGATGGCAACCTCGGCTCCAAGGTGACGATGAAGTACCCGGCTGTCTGGCTGATGGAGGAGGGCGCTCGCGGCGAGATTCTCTCGGTCGCGATGTCCACCGACGGCCAGCACCAGGATGCCGGCGGCAAGGTCGTGCATGTCGCGCCGCACACCTCGTCGCAGATCATCTCCAAGTCCATCTCGAAGGGAACCGGGCGGTCGTCGTACCGTGGGCTCGTCAAGGTTCATCGCGGGGCGGATCACGTCCGCTCCAATGTCGTCTGCGATGCGTTGTTGATCGACGAAGACTCCAGGACTGATACCTTCCCCTATATCGAGATTGAGTCCGAGGAGGTTTCGGTTGGGCACGAGGCGACCGTGTCGAAGGTTGCCGACGAGCAGCTGTTTTACCTGCAGTCGCGCGGCATTTCCGAGTCGGACGCGATGAGCATGATTGTGAGCGGCTTCATCGAGCCCATCGCTAAAGAGCTGCCGCTGGAATACGCCGTCGAGCTGAACCGACTGATCCAGCTCGAGATGGAAGGGTCTGTCGGATAGACGAGGGATGAGGGACGAGGGACGGGGGACGAGGAATCGTCGCCGCACGCCTCGCGTCCTGCATCCTGCGTCCCGATGACGTGAGGGAGATGCATGGCTACGAGTATTCAAGGCGCGACGAAGGGATTCTCGCGCGAGGCGGTCGAGGAGCTCTCGCACCGCAGGGGTGAGCCCGACTGGCTACGCCAGAAGCGTGTCGAGGCGTGGGAAGCGTTCGAGCAGATTCCCATGCCGAAGCGCACCGACGAAGAGTGGCGGCGGACCGATATTCGGCTGCTCCCGCTCGATGAGGTGGCGCCGTTTGCCGAGCAGGTCGAGCGGCTGTCGAGCCGGGCGGATCTGCCCGCCGCGGTCGCCGCGGAGGTTGCGGCCGCTGGCGAAGTTTCCGGCGTTGTCGTTCAGCGCGACTCTTCCACGATCTACTTCGAGGTGGATCCGGCGCTGGCCGAGCAGGGTGTCGTCTTCGCTGACCTGGAGACGGCCGTCCGTGAGCACCCGGAGCTGCTCCAGCGCTATTTCATGAGCGATGAGGCCGTCGCAGTCACCGATAACAAGTTTGCCGCGCTTCACGGTGCATTCTGGACGAATGGCGTCGTTCTCTATGTTCCGAGCGATGTCGAGATTGAGTTGCCGTTCCGAGTCTTCTCTACCCAGGAGACTGCCGGGATCGCGACCTTCAATCACGTGCTGATCGTCGCCGAGAAGAATGCTGACGTTACCCTGGTGGATTTCTATGACTCGGAAACGCTCGACGAGGAGTCGATCGCGGATAGTGTCATCGAGCTTCATGCCGCCGAGGGCGCTCAGGTACGCTACATTCAGGTTCAGGACTGGGGCCGGCATGTCTGGAACTTCTCGACCCAGAAGGGCGCTATCCACCAGGACGCGGCCGTCCGCTCGCTGAACGTTTCGTTGGGCTCGCGCCTGTCGAAAACGCTGATTGCCTCGAACCTGCTGGCGGCCGGCTCGTCGGCTGAGATGTTGGGCCTCTACTTCGCCGATGACACCCAGCACTTCGACAACCAGACGCGCCAGAACCACATCACGCCGTACGCGTCGAGTGACCTGCTGTTCAAGGGCGCGATCAAGGATCGCTCGCGGTCGGTCTACTCGGGCGTCATCAAGGTCTGGCCAAAGGCCCACGGCACCGACGCCTACCAGGCGAACCGCAACCTGATCCTTTCGCCGACGGCGCGGGCCGACTCAATCCCGAACCTGGAGATCGGCGCGAACGACGTGCGATGCACGCACGGCGCGACGATCGCGCAGATCGAGGAAGAGTACGTGTTCTATCTGATGAGCCGTGGGATCTCTCGCACGGAGGCGGAGAAGCTGATCGTCGATGGCTTCTTCGACGAAGTGATCGAGCGTGTGCCGGTCGAATCCGTCCAGAAGACGGTTCGCACCGCGATCGACCGCAAGATCGGGTACGCGATCTAGTACTCTGCCGCGGGGGTGCGTCCCGCCCGGACGCGCCCCCGTTTGGGGCGCCTACGTTCCCTCGCCTGCGTCTCCCCCGCAGGCGAACCCAACAGGAGGTCGCTGTGAGCGCAATACCCTCGACCGCGTCGACATCGTTCGATGCCGTCGCGCTCCGTCAGCAGTTCCCTATCCTCCGTGACCCGAGCCTGGTCTATCTCGACAGCGCCGCGTCGTCGCAGAAGCCCGAGGCGGTATTGCAGGCCATGGAGCAGTACTACCGCCACGACTACGCCAACGTCCATCGCGGTGTCTATGCGCTTGCCGAGCGATCGACTGAGGCATATGACGAAGCGCGCCGCCGAGTGGCCAGCTTCTTTGGCGCAGGCTCGACAGCCGAGATCGTATTCGTCCGCAACACAACCGAGGCGATCAATCTGGTTGCCCGAACCTGGGGCGCGGCCAATCTCAGGCCCGGAGACATCGTCGTCCTGAGCGAGATGGAGCATCACTCGAACCTCGTGCCCTGGCAATTGATCGCTGCCCAGACGGGCGCGATGCTGGAGTTCATGAGCTTTGATGACGACGGGCTGTTGCGACTCGAGGATCTCGACCGCTTCCTCGCGACCGGGCGCGTGCGTCTCGTGTCGGTCTGCCACGTGTCCAACATGCTTGGCACCGTCAACCCGATCGAGGAGATCATCGCCCGGGCGCATAACCATGGCGCGCTCGTGATGCTGGATGGCGCGCAGGCCGCGCCGCACGTCGCGGTGAATGTCGCCGCGCTCGGCGTCGACTTCTATGCCGCGTCAGGCCACAAGATGTGTGGGCCGATGGGGTCGGGCCTGCTGTACGGTCGGCGTGAGCTGCTGGAGGCGATGCCGCCGTTCCTTGGCGGTGGCGACATGATCCGGGTTGTCGGGCTGCGTGAGTCGACCTGGGCCGATCTGCCCGCCAAGTTCGAGGCCGGAACGCCGAGCGTCGCTGATGCTGTCGGCTTCGGCGCCGCCTGTGACTATCTTGCCGGGTTAGGCATGGCCAATGTGGCGACCCACGAGCATGACCTGATTGAGTACGCTTGGGGGCAGCTGCTCGAGCTGCCAGAGCTCACCGCATGGGGGCCACCGCCGGAGCGCCGCTCCGGTGCGATCAGCTTTTCGATGGGCGGCATCCACCCACACGATATCGCGTCGATCCTCGATGAGGGTGGCGTCTGCATCCGGGCCGGCCATCACTGCACCCAGCCGCTCCATGCCCATCTCGGACTGGACGCGACCGCTCGGGCCAGCTTCTACGTGTATAACACCAGAGACGACGTGGACCGCCTGATCGACGGCCTGCGCCGGGTGCGATCGATCTTCGGGAATTAGCCGCTGGGCGGCAAACAGGAAGCGACCATGTCGGATCTCTATCGTGAGTACATCCTCGATCACTACCGCAATCCGCGCAACCACGGGACGCTCGATCCGAACGATGCGACCTATGAGGACACGAATCCACTGTGCGGCGATCGTATTCGAATTGACCTGCGTCTCGACGGCGACCGGATCGTCGATATCAAGTTCAGCGGTCGTGGCTGCGCAATCAGCCAGGCAGCGACATCGATGCTGACCGAGATGGTCGAGGGCAAGACGATCGACGAGGTCAAGGCGATCTCCAAGGACGATCTCCTTGAGGAGATCGGAATTCCACTGAGCCCAGCGCGCATCAAGTGTGCGCTGCTCGGGCTCAAGGTACTCAAGGCGAGCGCTTACGGCTTCCACGGCTGGCCGGGCGACGAGTAGTCGAGCCGCCAACAGATATGGCGCCCGCTGTGGCCCGGCGGGTCGGGAGTGAGGAACGCGTGGTTCAGTTCGTCTGCGTCGGCCGGGTCGGAGACCTTGGGCCGGGTGAGATGAAGGCGGTCAGAGCAGGCCGCCATTTCGTCGGCATTGCCAATGTAGAGGGCGGCTGGTACGCCTTCGATGACACCTGCACCCACGAGGAGGCGTCGCTGACCGAGGGAGAGCTTTACGATTTCATCGTCGAATGCCCACTCCACGGCGCGACCTTCGATGTCCGCACCGGGTCGGTTGAGTCCTTCCCGGCCACGATCCCCCTGCCGACCTACGATATTCGCATCGTGGACGGCGAGATTCATGTAGCAACCGAACCGCGCGAGCGGCTCTGACGGCAAGGATACGCGGATGACGCAGTTGAGCGACGACCTGATCTTCGAGGCGCTCAAGCAAGTCTATGACCCTGAGATCGGCGTCAACATCGTCGATCTCGGGCTGGTCTACGGGGTCGAAATCAAGGACGACAACGACGTCGAAGTGACAATGACGCTGACGTCGATGGGCTGTCCACTTGGCCCCGTCATCATCCAGGATATTCAGCAGACGGTGGCGAAGCTCGATGACAGCAGGAGCACGTTCGTCCGGATCGTCTGGTCGCCGCCCTGGTCGCCGGCCATGATGACCGAGGACGCCCGCGACGAGCTCGGCATCTGGTAGTTCGCGCAACGCAACCCGGTATCGCAGTCGACCCGGCTCGCTGCCGGGTCGTATCCTTGCTGACGGACGAAGGGCGAGCGAAGCGATGGCAACCGAATCCACGAATAGCAATCAGACCGTTGTCGAGCGAGAGTCAAACGCCCAGCGATCGGATGCCGAGCACCTGGAGCAGGTCATCCTTGCCCAGCCGGAGTTGATTACCGCGGCGATTACCGACAATCTGGACGCGATCCGGGAGGCTGCCGCGCTCGTTGGGGCTGCCCGGCGGGTGCGACTGGCCGGCGCCGGGTATAGCGCCAGCGCTGCCGAGGCCGGCGGGCATCTGCTGCGGGCGGTTGGGATCGATGCGCGAGCGAGCCACGCCTTCGATCTGGCGGTCTATCCACCGGGCTTCGACGCTAGCGATCTGCTGATCGCCATTGCCAGCGGCGATGATCGCTCCTACGCGTCGCGCGCTGTGCAGCGCGCGAATCATGCCGGCCTGTCATCTATCGCCGTCGTGACCCAACTGGCCCCGATCTCGAACGCGACGATCACGATCCAGATCGGGCGGGAGGAGATGACTCCGACCGACCTCACCAGAATGCCGGCTCTCATTGCCGCCCTCGCAGCCATTGCTGCCCGCTTTGAGCCTCGCGCTCCGCTCGCGGAGTTGCTGCCGCGGCTGGGCGAGCTCGTTCGGGCGATTCTCCCGAGCCGAGATGTCGCGCTCGGTGTCGCTGGGGCGCTGGCTGACCCGGAGCGCAGAGTGTTGCTGGTCGCGGCAGGCCCGGCAATGTCGATCGCCCGGGCCACGGCGCTGGCTCTGGCCGAGGTTGGCGGCCTGCTCGTAATGACCCAGCACGTCGAAGACGCGATACTGGGCGGTCTCCGCGTGCTCCGGCCGGGCGACGTGGTCGTGCAGGTGGCCCCGGCCGGGCCGGCCGATGCGCG
>CALMXF010000303.1 GCA_937870985.1 uncultured Chloroflexota bacterium | reverse complement strand
GTCGTCTCGTCACTGAAATCAGCGTCGCGGACGACGTGCGCGACCCAGGCGCCGACAGCGAGCATCAGAAACCCGCTCGTCAGGAAGACGTAGCGGATGTCGAGGCTGGCAGCCAGTGAGGCGCCGCCGATCGGGCCGACGAATCCGCCGAGCGATGTTGCCGCCGCGGTAAAGCCGAAGACGGCCCCGCGTCGCTCGGCCGGCGTCAGGTGGGCGACGATCGCATTCGCCGTCGGCATCACCCCTCCGGCGGCTATGCCAAACAGCCCTTGCAGGACGATCAGCTGGGTAACGCTGCTGGCGAATGCCTGCGGCAGGTAGAGCAGCCCGACTCCGATCGCGCAGGTGATGAGGACCGGGCGTTGACCGATCCGATCGGCCAGCCGGCCGAGGGTGATTGATGCTACGGCGCTGGTCAGCCCGGCGATGCCGAGAGTCAGGCCAGCGAGGGTCGCCACGGCTGCGGTCGAATGAGCAAGCTGCTCGACATAAAGGGGCATAATCGGCTGGATCGCACTGGATGCTACCCGTAGCGCTACCATCACAGCGACCATTGCCAGCATCATGCTCGACAGCAGCAGCGCCCGCAGTCGCTGGCCCGATTGCTCGTCGATCGAGCCTCGCGCCGGCCGCGTAAACTGTTCGCGAACCTGGGTAAGAACGATCACCCCACCGATGAAGAGCATCGCGCCGGCGACGACGAACGTTGGGCGATAGCCGATCTGGTCGGCCAGGATGCCGCCGAAGAGCGGTCCAACCGATGCTCCGGAGAAGACCGCCATCTGCATCATTCCCAGCCCGAACCCCATCTGCTCGCGCGGGGTTGTCGCGGCGACCAGTGTCGTAGACGCGGTGACGGTGCCGGTGAAGCCGCCCTCGAAGAAGCGCAGGATCAGCAGGTGCCAGGGGCTGGTCGCCAGGCTCATCAGTCCGATCGTCAGCGAGCCGGCAAGCATCGCCCGGACCACCATCGGCTTGCGACCGAAGCGGTCGGCCGCGATGCCCCAGAGCGGCGCCGAGATGGCCATGACTGCCGCGCCGCCGGCGTTGATTACGCCGGCCCACAGCGCCTGGCTGGCAAATGAGTCTGCGCCAAGATCCTTGATATAAAAGGGGAGAAAGGGAGTCCGCAGGCTGAAGCCAATGATCGTCAGCATCTGGGCGATCCAGAGCGCGTAGAGATTGCGCCGCCATGAGATCGCTCGCTGTGGTTGCTTGTCGTCCGTCATCGTCCCACCGTGGCCGGCGAGCCGTCCCCCGGGGGCGCTCGTCGCCAGCGCGTGTCGTGTCTGATAGACCGGTGGCTGCGCCGGGACATCATCGACCGGGCGACCCGCGCTGGGACCGAGAGAGCATCGTTGCCGCCCCGGGCATCATCCAGCGGTCGGCGGGATCGCGCGCGCCCGAACAGTGGCCGCTGTTCCGGGCGGGAGCACTCTTCCCCCTTTGCCACGGCTGAGTGTAGTGCAGGAACGAGGTTGTGGATAGTCAGGAATGAGAGGTCAGGGACATGGTCAATTCGCCATCACCGAGCGTCACTCCGACGACGTGATATCCCGCCGACATCAGCGCTGCGGCGAGCTCGCGATTGATCGACTGCTCCAGCTCGCCGCTGGGCAGCGCGTAGGAGAGCGGTCCGCTGAGCTGGCCGCCCTGAAGGGCGATCGCGCCATCCTGTTGGGCGATCGTCGCTCGGTAGGCGCCGTTAACGCCATAGGCCGAGAGATTCACCAGCAGACCATCCGGACTGATATGGACCTGGACGTGATCGATCGGGCCAAGCGCCCCGTTCGCGTTGATTCGGTCAGTGATCTCCTGTTCGGTGATCGTGACCTCGCCGGTCGTTGCTCCGCCAAGATCGGCTGCAATCCTGTCCTGGAAAGCGGCGCGGACGCCATCGCGGACGCCGTCGGCCACCAGATTGTCGATTCGTGGCTGGATGAATTGAGTCAGGAGTAGCCAGCCGAGTATGCCGACCAGCGCGACGCCTATCAGCAGCGTCAAAAAGCAGCCACCCACGCCACGGCGGCGGGTTGGAGGGGCAGGAGTATCGAACGGCGTTGCTGTTGTCCCGGGCATCGCGGCCGGTGTCGACTGAGAGCGC
>CALMXF010000302.1 GCA_937870985.1 uncultured Chloroflexota bacterium | reverse complement strand
GCCCGCGTCCATATCATCGAGCGCAACCGCGATCCGCGCTCGCTGGCAACGATCGCCTTCGGCGGGGCCGGCCCGGCGCACGCTGCCGCCGTTGCCCGCATTCTTGGCAGCCCGACTGTCATCTTCCCGCCCGGCGCGGGAGTCGCTTCGGCATTCGGCGCGCTCGTCGCGCCAATCGCCTTTACGGCCGGCCGCACGCTGATGACCGCACTCGATTCCGCCGACTGGGCCGAGATCCAGCAGGTCTACGCAGAACTCGAGTCAACCGCTTCCGCCGAGTTGGCCCATGCGGGCGTCGCCTACGCCGATATCCGTTTCCGCCGCTGGGCGGAGATGCGCCTGGAGGGTCAGTATCACGAGATCGCCGTCGACGTCCCGGCCGGCCCGCTCTCCGCTAGCAGCATCCCGGTCATCCGCTCCGCCTTCGACGACGCCTACCGCGAGCTCTATGGCCGCATCCTCGAAGGTCTGCCGATCGAGGCTCTCCACTGGCGCCTCAGCGCTGTCGGTCCTGAGCAGCAGATCGGGACTGTTGACCTTCCCCTCGGCGACGAGTCAGCCGACCCCGCGCTGAAGGGCCGCCGGCCAGTCTGGTTCGACGACCGCTTTCACGACACGCCCGTCTACGACCGCGATCTGCTCCAGCCGGGCATGCGTCTGGTCGGCCCGGCCGTGCTCGAGGAGCGCGAAGCGACGATCGTGATCGGCCCAGGCGATGACGCTCGCGTCGATTCACACCTCGCGATCATCACCACGATTGCCCCGACAGGAGGCGCCCGATGACTACGCAACCTACCTCCCCCGCCGTCGAGTTCGACCCGGTCTCGCTTGAGATTATGTGGAGTCGCCTGATCGGCATTGCCGACGAGATGTGGACGACCGTGCTGCGCACCGCCGTCTCGACAATCATCGGGGCGGCCCAGGACTTCGGCTGCGAGATCCTCGACGAACGTGGCAACTCGCTGGCCCACTCCTACCGCTCGATGCCGGTCTTCAATCTGATCATGCCGGAACTTACCCGCAAGCTCATCGACGCCTTCCCGGTCGAGCAGATGCGCCCCGGCGACATCTTCACCACCAACGATCCCTGGCTCTGCGCCGGCCACCTCGACGACATCGCCGTGATCACGCCGATCTTCCGCGATGGTGTGGTCGTCGCCTTTGCCAACACAGTCGCTCATACCTCCTCCATCGGCGGGGCGCTCGACGGCATGGCTGTCCGCGACCTCCATGAGGAGGGGCTCTTCATCCCGCTGCTGCGTCTCTACGACGCCGGCCGGCCCAACGAGACGCTCTTCTCCTTCATCCGCGCCAACGTCCGTCAGCCGGAGATGGTTCTCACCGACATCGAGGCGCAGGTCACCGCAAACGTCGTCGCCGAGGAGCGCATCCTGGCCCTGATGAACGAATACGGCCTCATCTCGCTACGCGACGTCGCCGACGCGGTCCAGTCGCGCGCCGAGGCTGCCATGCGGGCCGCCATCGCCGCCATTCCCGACGGCGTCTACGAGGCAGAAGAATTCGTCGAAGCGGCCGGAAGCCCGCTCCCACTCCACGCAAGGATCGAGGTTGCGGGCGACGGGATCACCGTCGACTACGCCGGCAGCGCCCCCCAGATGATGGGCGGCGGGATCAACTGCACCTTCACCTACACTCGCGCCCACACCGTCTACCCGCTGAAGTGTTTGCTAACCCCGAACGTGCCGAACAACGAGGGCTGCTTCCGCCCGATTACCGTCCGCGCCCCCGAACGCTCCATCCTCAACGCGCTGCCCCCTGCCTCGGTCAACTCGCGGACCAAGACCGGCTGGCACATCCACACCCTGATCTTCCGCGCTCTGGCCGGCGCCCTCCCCGAGCGCGTCCAGGCCGGCAACGGCCTCATGTTCACCATGCGCGGCTACTCACGCGATGCGGACGGCACGCCGCGCAATGCTCACCTGATCTGCGGC
>CALMXF010000301.1 GCA_937870985.1 uncultured Chloroflexota bacterium | reverse complement strand
CCGCCAGAACCGGCAGGTCGCCCGCAGCGGCGAGCACGGTCGCGAGGACCGCTGCCCGCTCCTCGAACGTGAGGTAGATCCCCTCTCCGGCAAGCCCGAGCGCCAGAAGCCCATCGGCGCCGGCCGCCCGTTGTTCACCAACGACCCTGTTGAGTGACGCATGATCGACCTCGCCGTTCGAATCGAACGGCGTTACGATCGCGGGAACAACCCCGCGCACACCTGTCATCGGTCACCGCCCTCGTCACCTATGCGTCGTTCCCAGCCGGGCGCGAACAACGGCAGGAAGTTCTGGGCCTGATACGGATGCTTTTCGACCTCGCTCCAGTTCAGGTCTATGCCGAGCCCGGGCCGATCCGGCACAACAATCGCGCCATCACGCACCACCACCGGAGGCTCCACGATCTCGCGCTCCCAGCCGGAGTTGAACTCATCGAATAGCTCCTGAATCATCAGATTCGGCGTTGCTGCGCCGAGCTGGACACAGACGGCGGTGCAGATCGGCCCCTGGGCCTGATGTGGCGCGACGACTGCGTAGTGCGCGTCCGCCATTGCGCACACCTGCCTCGTTCGCCAGATGCCGCCCATGTTGCCGGGGTCTGGCTGGAGTATGTGAACCGAATTGTGCGACAGGAGCTCGGCAAACTGCTGGGTGCTGGTGAAGCTCTCGCCGGTAGCCACTGGAACGGAAATTCGGCGCGCGACTTCCGCGGTGGCGCCGATATGCTGATGAGCGATGGGTTCCTCGAACCAGGCCGGCTCATAATCGACCAGGCGCTCACCAACCCAGATAGCCTCTGCCACGCTGAAACGGCTGTGGCCCTCGATCATGATCTGGATATTCGGCCCGACCGCCTCTCGGACACCGGCTACGATCTCCAGAGAGAGCGTTCGCTCGGCCGGCGACATCACTCGCCAGGCCGCCCCGAAGGGATCGAACTTCAGCGCGCGATAGCCCCTTGCGACGACTTCGGCGGCTCGCTCCGCGAACGCCTCAGGGGTGCGCGGGCCGGTGTACCAGCCGTTGGCATAGACGGGCAACGATTCGTGATAGCGTCCGCCAATCAGATCATAGACTGGCCGGCCTGTTTCCTTACCAATAATGTCCCAGCAGGCTTCCTCGATCGCTGCGACAGCGTTGCCGTGGATCTGTCCTCCATCGGAGTAGAGGTCCCGAGTCATCCGCTGGACGATTGTTTCGACCTGAAACGGATCCATCCCCTGATAGCGTGGCGCAAGCTCGTGGATCGCGGTCTCAACGGTGCGACCGAATGCGTTGAGCGTCCCCTCTCCCAGGCCGTAAAGACCCGGCTGATCGGTGTCGAGCCGAAGAAAGAGCCAGTTCTTCCATGGATTCCCAACGAGGTACGTCGTCGCCCGCGTGATCCGTGTCACGTCGCCAACCACCTTCCGATCTGACACGTGCGTGTTTCGCGCGCCCACATCATCGCAGGTCGTCAGGCTGATGTAACTGTCGAGCTGGCAGAGTGGGCCGCGATGGCTAGCCATCCTGCTCCGCGACGAAGCGAGCCGGTAGATCGACCAGAATCTTTTCGAGACGTTCGATCTCGGAGCGCAGCGTCGTGACACGGCGCGACGCGCGATCGTGGTCGATGGGGGCCACCATCATCTGCCTCTCGAGCAGCTGCGCGTAACCCTTGATCACGGCAACCCGGTTCATCAGATCGTGGAGATCCCTCCGCGTGATAACGTGCGTCTGCTCGTCGTTCATTTCACGTGGATCCCCTCGTGCTACCATAGAGACGGTTGCGCGACGCCCCCCGGCAGTCCTTCCGCATCGCGATAGAAGATAGTGAACGCAGCCCGCGTGCCATGCTGGGGATTCAGCACGCCCCGGGTGGCGGGGTGTTCGTGAGGCAATGTCAAGAGGGATATCTTGCCGACTCATTACGATCACATCGCATCGATTGCCGACCTGGACCGACTGTTCGACGAGTCAGCGTCGCGGGTCATCATCCTCTTCAACCACGACCCCTCGTGCCCCATCAGTGCCCGCGCGTTCCGGGAAATGGCGCAGGTATCGCATGACGCTGCGATCGTCGATGTCTCCCGATCTCGTGAGGTCACGGCCGCAGTCGCGCGCCGCACGGGTTTGCGGCACGAATCTCCGCAGGTGCTTGTCCTCTCGGATCGGCGCGGGGTCTGGAGCGCGTCGCACTTTGCGATCTCGGTCGCAGCTGTTGAGCAGGCAGTGAACCTGGCCAGCCAGCCGCCAGAATGACCAGCAACGCAAAAGCGCCGGCCAAGTGGCCAGCGCTTTCGTTGTGAGCCGCGTAGGACTCGAACCTACAACCCACTGATTAAGAGTCAGTTGCTCTGCCAGTTGAGCTAGCGGCCCATCCGTCGGGGCGGCTATACGCCGTCCTGCGACGTCGGGAATCGTAGCAGACGTCGCCAGACCGCGCAATCCCGGCCGCGAAATCGCGCAGAGGGTGGTTACGGTTACGGTTGGTACAATCGCCGTTGGCATGCCGCGATTCGCCCGGCCACTGCATGAGCCAGGCGAGGATGGGTGATGGGATGGTGTCGTGGAGCGAGCCGATCGATTTTTAGCTGCCTGCCACCGTCAACCGGTGGATTGCACGCCAGTATGGTTCATGCGTCAGGCAGGACGCTATATGCCCGAGTACCGCGCGATCCGCACCCGGCACACACTCCTGGACATCTGTGCCCAGCCCGAGTTAGCCGCCGAAGTGACGCTTCAGCCAATCAATGCGTTCGATGTCGATGCGGCGATTATCTTCGCCGACATCCTGCTGCCGCTCGTGCCGATGGGGATGAATCTGGAGTTTGCGGCCGGCGAAGGGCCTGTGCTTCACAATCCGCTGCGATCGCGCGCCGATATCGACGCGCTTCGCGATATCGACCCGGTGGCCGACCTGAAATCGACGCTCGACGCGTTGTCGATCGTCCGGCGTGAGATTGATGGCAAGGTCGCGTTGATCGGCTTTGCCGGCGGACCATTCACACTCGCAAGTTACGCGATCGAAGGCGGCTCCTCTCGCAACTACCAGATCACCAAATCGCTGATGTATCGGGATCCGGATACGTGGTTCACGTTAATGGAGAAGATCACCCGGATGACATCCGCATACCTTCTGGCCCAGGTAGCCGCCGGCGCGCAGTGCGTCCAGATCTTCGACTCCTGGGCCGGCGCGCTCTCTCCGGATGACTATCGTCGCTTCGTCCTGCCAGCCACGAAGTCGATTGTCGACTCAGTGCGGTCGGCCGGCGCGCCGATAATCCTGTTTGGGACCAACACGGCCGGCATGCTCGATGCCATTGCGAGCGCGGGAAGCGATGTCGTCGGCGCAGATTGGCGAATCGGCCTCGACGATGCCTGGCGCCAGATTGGGCACGACCAGGCGATTCAAGGCAACCTCGATCCGCTGCTTCTCTTCGCTCCCGCGGATGAGTTGCGCAGTCAGGTCGCCGCGGTGCTGGATCGCGCCGGCGGCCGACCGGGCCACATATTCAACGTTGGGCACGGTATTCTGCCCGAAACGCCAACGGAGTCTGTCCACGCAGTCGTCGAGATGGTGCACGAGATGACGGCTCACGAGTAAGACGAAACCGCTAGTCACACGAGAATCCGTGAGGGAGGAGCCCCAGGTGAGAACAATTGGCGTACTGATGATGGCGTATGGCGGGCCGAACAACCTCGACGAGATCGAGCCGTATCTGGCTGATATTCGCAACAATCGCCCGACGTCTCCGGAGCTGCTCGAAGAAATCACCAGTCGCTACAGGCAGATCGGCGGGAGATCACCGATTCTTGAGCTGACCAGGGCGCAGGCGACCGGCGTCGAGCGCGCGCTGAATGACGCGGCGCCGGAGGGTATCGCCTACCGAACTTACGTCGGCATGCGTCACTGGCACCCGTATATCGGCGAGGTCGTGCCGCAGATGCTCGCGGATGGTGTCGAGGCGATCGCGGCAATCGTCATGGCCCCGCACTTCAGCCGGATGAGCGTTGGAGCGTACCTCGGGAAGCTGAACAAGGCACTCGTGGAGCAGGGCTCGACAATCCCAGTCATCCCGATCGAGTCGTGGAAAGACGAGCCGGCCTTCATCGAAGCCGTTGCAAGACGGATCAACGACGCGCTGGATCGCTTCGCGCCAGAAAAACGCGCTGACGTGCCGCTTCTTTTCACGGCACATTCGCTGCCAGCACGGATCCTGGAATCGGGCGACCCCTATCGGGAGGAGCTACAGGCTTCAGTCGCCCTTGTCGTCGAGCGGCTTCAGCCACGCAACTGGCGCTGGGCATTCCAGAGCCAGGGCGCCACTGCCGAGCCATGGCTTGGCCCGACGGTCGAGGACACGCTCGAGGAATTGGCCGCGCAAGGCTTCGACAGCGTGCTGTTCGTCCCGATCGGCTTCGTCTGTGACCATGTCGAGGTGTTGTACGACATCGATATCGAGCACAAGCACCAGGCGAACGAGTTGGGTATTCGACTTGAGCGGATCAACATGCTCAACGACGATCCCGGTCTGGTGGCAGCGGTGGCACATGCGGTCTCGCGCGCAGTGATGCAACCGACTGTCGGCGACTGAGTCGGGCCTGGAGCTGCGGCGATCTCACGACGGGGCGAGCCCGACGATCTCGGCGTATCGCGCGACTGTGGCGATATGCTGGTCCGGCGTCGAGCCTTGCCCCATCGTGTTGATTGCCATGTGGGTCGCTCCGGCTGTTCGCCATGCTTCCGTCTGCTCCAGCCATTCCGCCTCGGCAGCGGGTCGGAGCGTGATGCGGCCTTCGAGGCCGATGGACGCAGGATCGCGGCCGGCCATCTCAGCGGTGCGAGCAATCAACTCCTGGTTCCGCCGCAGATCATCGCCCGGCATCCCGCTGGGGAACCAGCCATCAGCCAGCCGGCCAATCCGCCGCATTGTTGCGTCGACGTAGCCACCCATCCAGATCGGGATCGGTTGCTGAACTGGAAGCGGATTGATCCCGGCCTCCGGGATCCGATGATCGGCGCCGGCGAAGTCCACGACCGGCTCTGTCCAGAGCCGTCGAAGCACCTCGACCTGCTCTTCGATTCGCCTGCCGCGTGTGCGGAACGACTCCCCGAGCGCCTCGTACTCGACTTCGTTCCAGCCAACACCAACGCCGAGCCGCAGCCTGCCGCCGGCCAACCGGTCGATCTCCGCAGCCTGTTTGGCGACAAGCGCCGTCTGGCGCTGGGGCAGGATGAGCACGCCAGTCACCAGCTCCAGGCGCGTGGTGATCGCCGCAAGATAGCCGAACAGCACGAAGACCTCATGGAACTGGTGTTCGGTGCTGTAGGGACCACCCCAGCCTGGCCGATGCGCCAGCCCGGCGCCAAGCACATGATCGTATGCGAGCACGTGCGAGAACCCCGAACCTTCGACGGTCTGTGCATACGCGCGAACTGCCGGCGCATCTGGTCCGATCTCTGTCTGTGGAAACACAACACCGATCTTCATCTCACCCCCATCGCTGATTATCTTTGTGGACCCGAGTGCCGTTTCATCAATGAAACCGAGCGCCGTTCGTTATACTGGGGCGCATGAGCATCCAGCGCAACATGCCAGCGGACATTTCGCTCCCCGAACCCGCCGCGAGCGTGGCTCGTCGAGCGCTGATCGAGGCACGTCTCCGTGGGCTGCCAGCCGCCGAGGAGTATCGAGTCATCACCGAACGGCTCTATCGGGCCGGGTTTCGGGATATGCCCCCCGGCATGCTCGTCAGCTGGATCGAGACCGAAGTAGCCGCCGACTACGAACACCTCCTCGAGATCCGGGCACTCGGAGAGCGTGTGTTCTCCAGACTCGCGTCAGGCGATCTCGCAGCCGCCGCCTGGGCAATTGCCTGCGAACTGTCGCCCGACGAGCGCCAGCGGCTTACTGCGGGGATCCACCGACTTCAGGAGCTCGACGAGAGCTAGACGACCGGCCAGTGATTGGTTGTCGCCCCTTGCTTCCAGATCCCGGGAGGCATGCTAGGATACGCCCGTTCGACAATCCAGCGAGAAGTGAAGGTGGTGACGACGATGCTCACGTTGACGGTCGACCGTCACGTCTCCGTGCCGATGCGCGATGGCGTGATCCTCTCGGCGGATGTCTATCGCCCGGCCGGCGTCGGTCCCTTCCCGACGGTTCTCGTTCGAACCCCGTACGACAAGGGAAGTCACGGCCCGAGCCCACTGTTGATCCGCGTCGCGAGCGCCGGATATGCGGTGATGGTCCAGGATACCCGTGGCCGGTATATGTCGGGCGGCGAGTTCATCCCGTTCGTATATGAGCGCGACGACGGATTCGACACGATCGAATGGCTCGTCGCCCAGCCATGGTGCAACGGGAAGATCGGGATGTACGGGGGATCGTACGTCGGGGTAACCCAATGGCAGGCGGCGCTGAGCCGCCATCCAGCGCTGAAGGCAATCGTGCCAAACGTCACTGCCTCCAACCTTCATCACGGCTGGGTCTACCAGGGAGGCGCATTCGAGCTCGGCTTCAATCTCTCGTGGACGGCCGCCGGCCTCTCGCACGACACCGCGCTGAAGGCCCATGGCGGCGACATGTCCGCGCCCGATATGCAGGAGCTGCTCGACATTACCGATAGCCAGACAGCCGCCTTCGAGACGCTGCCACTACGCGGCCGCGAGATTCTCCAGCGGCACGCCCGCTACTACGATCAATGGCTCGATCATCCTTCCTACGATGACCTCTGGGAGACGCTCGACGTCAGGCCTGCCTACCATGACCTGTCTGTCGCGGCACTGAATCTGGGTGGTTGGTACGACATCTTCCTCGCTGGCACGCTGGAGAATTTCAGTGGGCTGCGGGCGGCCTCCGCTGATCCTTCGCGCCACCAGCTGATGGTCGGCCCGTGGCATCACGAAGGCCTGCGCAGCGGCAACCCGATCGGCCGCATGACCTTTGGCATCCGATCGACTGGTGGTTATGTCGACGAGGGCGGGATGCACCTGCGGTGGTATGACCGTTGGTTGCGCGACGAGGACAATGGCGTCGAGGGCGAGCCTCCGGCCCGCTTGTTCGTGATGGGCGCAGGACGCTGGCGGACAGCCGATTCCTGGCCATTGCCCGGAACCGACTTCCAGGACTGGTTTTTCCATTCCGGCGGGCGCGCCAACAGCGCCAGCGGCGACGGCGTGCTGTCACGCGACGCGCCAAGCGAGGAGCCGCCGGACAGTTTCGTCTACAACCCACGCAACCCTGTGCCAAGCGTCGGTGGGCCGCTGTGCTGCAACAACGTCTTCACCCTTGGCGGCGCGTTCGATCAGCGCGCGGTCGAACAGCGTGAGGACGTGCTCGTGTACACAACCCCTCCACTCGAGCACGACATCGAGGTGACGGGGCCGCTGAAGGTTGTGCTGTTCGCCGCGTCGACAGCGCCCGACACCGACTTCACCGCCAAGCTGGTAGACGTCCACCCGTGCGGTCTGGCACAGAATCTCAATGACGGGATCATCCGGGCACGCTACCGACAATCGATGCGTGAGCCGATGCCTATCACGCCAAATGAGGTGGTGGAGTACGAGATCGATCTCATCGGAACAAGCAACATGTTCCGCGCCGGTCACCGAATCCGCGTCGAGATTTCGAGCAGCAATTTCCCGCGTTTCGACCGCAACCCGAACACCGGCGAATCGATTGCGACCGCAACCGAGCTGGTGAACGCCATGCAGACGATCCATCACTCCCCCTGGGCGCCGTCGCGTATCGTGCTACCCGTCGTCGAGGCGTAATCGGCGCTCGGCCAGCCAGCGTGTGCGATGATCCGGCGTGTGAGGCGGCGAGAGGATAACGGAAGGTATGCCAACTGTGACTGATATTCTCGTGCGCGATCTTGCGCCGGATCTGATCCTCACCGGTGGACGCGTAGTAACGATGGATCCGGACCTGCCGGAGGCAACGGCGCTGGCGGTCAAGGATGGCCACATCCTCGCTGTCGGCGGCGATGTCGCGATCGAGGAGCTGGCCGGCCCGGGAACGCAACGGTTCGCGCTCGGCGGCCGGCTGACAATCCCCGGAATCATCGACACCCATAACCATATGATCTCGATGGGCACTGTGCTGAACGAAGTTCAGCTCTACGCTGCCCGGTCGATCGACGAAATCAAGGAGCTCGTAGCCGACCGGGTGCGGACCTCACCGCCGGGCGCGTGGATCCTCGGACGCGGTTGGGACGAGAGTCTGCTGGCCGACAAGCGCTTCCCGAATCGCCACGACCTGGACGAGGTCGCGCCGAACAACCCGGTCGTCCTCGATCGCGTCTGGAATATGCTCCTCGCCAATAGCGCCGCACTTCAAGCGGCCGACGTCGGGCGGCACACACCGGACCCTCCGGCTGACGCGCTATACGCGGGTCGGATCGAGCGAGACGAGCGAGGCGATCCAACCGGTATATTCCGTGACCGCGCGAAGGAGTTGATCAAGCGCGCCGTGCCGGTCCCGACGACCAGCGACGTCGAGCATGCTATCCGGACTGCTTGTCGGGAGTTCAACGCTCACGGCATGACATCCATCTGTGATCCCGGTCTTTTCTCCGACGAGATCCATGCCTACTACAACGTGCTGTCCGCCGGTGACCTGACCGTCCGCGTCGGGATGTGCATCGCGGGTTGGGGGTTCGGAACGGCAGACCAGGAAGCGACAATCGAGACGAGGGTCGACTCGACTGGCGTCGCGTCCGGTTACGGCGATCCCTTGCTGAAGTTCGATGTCGTCAAGTTCATGCCCGACGGCGGCGTCGGCGATCGAACGGCCCTGATGTTCCAACCCTACCTGAATGAGCCGAACAACTGCGGGCAGTTCGTCTTCTCCGAACGAGATCTGTTCAACCACGTCGACTGGTGCCACGACCGTGGATGGTCGATCGACTGCCATGCCTGTGGTGATCGGATGATCGAGCTCGTTGCGAAAGCGTATGCCGCCGCATACGAGCGCCGGCCCGACGCGCGCATTCGCCACCGGCTACACCATGCATACCTGCCAACGCCGACCGCTCTCGAGCTGATGCGGGAATATCGTATCCCGGCGCTGGCGACGATCCCGTTCCTCACAAACCTCGGCGAGAGCTTCGTCACCAGCCTGGGGGAGGATCGGGCATCGGGGATCATGCCGCTGCGAAGCTACCTCGATGCGGGCGTTCCGCTCGCCCTCAGCTCGGACGCGCCGGTGACCACGTTCAATCCATTCGTCGGCTTCTACAGCGCGGTTACGCGCAAGACGGTATACGGACGCACATTGGGTGCGGACGAGCGCATCTCCCGCGAGGAGGCGCTACGACTCTACACACTCGACGCGGCGCGGGTGACGTTCGAAGATGACATCAAGGGATCGCTCACCCCGGGCAAGCTCGCAGATATTGCCGTGCTCGACCGCGACATCCTCACTGCGCCGGAAGACGATCTCGCCGGTACTCGCGCGGCGCTAACGATGATCGGCGGCCGGGTTGTAGTGGACAAGCTGTCTGGCACGATAGCCGGCCAGGGACAGTAAGGGAGGCGCCGAGTGCCGCTCTGCTATTTCCGCCCTCGGGAGGCGGCTCACGACTTCCATGTACTTGGCTGGGTCGACATCGCGGCGAATCGCATCGTGCCAATGGATTCGTCGCTCGCCGACCTTCTCGAGATGCCGGCCGGCCAGCGTGCCGCGCAGATTCACGAGGAGGTCACAACATCTGGAGCGCACATCGCGTTCGATGATGCGTGGCTGCTTCCGCCCATCGACGAGCAGGAGGTGTGGGCGGCCGGCGTCACCTACGAGCGTTCGCGCGACGCCCGGATGGAAGAATCGCAAACCGACGATATCTACGACCGCGTCTACGATGCCGCGCGTCCGGAGATCTTCTTTAAGGCCCCACCCTATCGGTGTGTCGGCCCGTATGAGCCAATCGCTATTCGGCATGACTCCAGCTGGAATGTCCCCGAGCCAGAGCTCGCGCTCGTGATCGACGGACACGGCGACATCGCTGGTTACACGATTGGCAACGATGTCTCTTCTCGCTCGATCGAGGGAGAGAATCCGCTGTATCTCCCGCAGGCGAAGATATTCACGGCATCCTGCGCGCTGGGTCCCTTGATCATGCTCGCCGACGAGATCCCCGACCCACGCAGCCTGTCGATCGCAATGTGGATCGAGCGCGGCGACGCGGTCGTCTGGCGCGGAGAGACGTCTACCGCGAGCTTGCGCCGATCGCTGGAAGACCTGATTGACTGCCTGCTCGTTTCGCTGGAGTTTCCGGTCGGCGTCGTGCTGATGACCGGCACCGGCCTCGTGCCGCCGGCCGAATTCACGCTGGAAGCAAGCGACACCGTCCACATCCGCATCGACGGGATCGGAACGCTATCGAACCATGTTCGACGCCTTGCCCCTCGGCGACGCGCGAAGTAGCCATCCGCGCCGATGGGGCGAGCGGACGGTTGATCTCCACGGGCGGCAACGTCTGGGGGATCAGGCTGTCTGACCTACGCTCCTATCGTCGATCCGGGAAGAATCTGGATCCGAACGATATCCCCGGCCTCCAGTGTGGAATACGCCTCAGGGATGACGATCAGGCAGCTTGCCTGAGCCAGCCCGCCGAGCATGGCCGCCCCCTGCCCGTCAGTGGGATGGACGGTGACCGACCCCCCACTCACCGACGCGATACCACGCACGAAGCTCCGTCGGCCCGCCCGGTCGGAGAGGGCAACGGCGAGGTGAGCGTCCATCTCGGGCAGACCGATCGATGCAAAGCCCAGCATCCGGCGGATGGCCGGCCACCCGAACTGCAGAAACGACACCCATGCGGCGACCGGATTTCCAGGCAACCCGAGCAGTGGCGTCGTGCCCAAAGTCCCGAATGCCAGCGGTCTTCCCGGCTTCATCGCCACTTGCCAGATGTCGATCGACCCCTCCTCGCGGAGGACATCCTTCACCAGGTCGTAATCACCAACCGACACGCCACCGCTGGTGATAAACAGATCAGGCATGTCCGCCGTCAGTAATCGATCGCGTATGTCTGCTTCAGAGTCCCGGGCAATGCCGAGCGGCACGACCGTGCCACCAGCCTGGCGGACCAACGCCGCCAGCATAGGAGCATTGGAGTTCCAGATGGAGCCCGGCGTGAGAGACCCTCCCACCTCAACCACCTCGTTGCCGGTGGACAGGATCGCAACGCTTGGCCGGCGTCGCGCCATCACATGGGAGATGCCAGCAGAGGCCAGGCTGCCGATCATTGCCGGCGTCACCTCGGCGCCCGCGCCGGCCACGATCGCCCCTGCTGGGATATCCTCCCCGGCCAGCCGGATATTGTCGCCGGCGCGGACCGATCGCGACAGATCGATCCAGTCGCCATGCTCGTGGACATCCTCGAAGCGGACAACCGCGTCCGCATCACGGGGCGTCGGCGCCCCGGTTGTGATGCGGATGGCCTCGCCTGCCGCCATCGGGAGATCGATCGACTGGCCAGCAGCGATCCGGCCGACGACGCGCAGCGTCACCGGTGGAGCGACGGTGTCACCCGAACGGATCGCATACCCGTCCATCGCTGAATTGCGAAAAGGCGGCGCGGCGTTCCGTGCGCGGACATCTGCGGCGAGCGCGCGGCCCAGCCCGTCGAGCAGCGGGATGTCATCACCCGGAAGCGGCGAGAAGAACGCGAGAATCCGCGCCAACGCCTCGTCGACGCCAATCGCAGCCTCGTGATTCCGCTGCGTTCGCTCCCGGGTCATGCGACTCCAGACCTCGTAATCGCGCGCTAGAGGCTCTTCATCGCCTCGACAAGCCCGCGGACTGCGTTGGCCGAGCTCTGCAACGCAGCCTGTTCGGCCTCGCTGAGCGTCAACTCGATGATCTGCTCGACACCGCCAGCGCCAAGCTTCACCGGGACACCGACGTACAGCCCATCGACGCCGTATTCGCCCTCCAGGAGGACAGAACACGGGAGCACGCGCTTCTTGTCGAGCATGATGGCGTCCACCATCTCCGCTGCCGAGTTACCGGGCGCGTAGAACGCGGAACCCGTCTTGAGCAGGGAGACAATCTCCGCGCCACCACTGGCCGTCCGCGCGGAAAGGGCGGTGATCCGCTCCTCCGACAGCAGCTCGGTGATCGGAATACCGGAGACAGTCGTGTAGCGCGGCAGTGGAACCATGGTGTCGCCATGTCCGCCGAGGACGAGAGCCTGCACATCCTCAACCGAGACGCCGAGCTCCATCGCCACGAACGTGCGATAGCGAGCTGAATCCAGCACGCCGGCCATGCCGATCACGCGCTCCTTCGGGAAGCCCGCCGCGTCAAATGCCGCATGGCACATCGCGTCGAGGGGATTGGAGACGACGATGATGACCGTATCGGGAGACGCCGCTACAACCTGTTCCGTGACGCTGCGAACGATGCCCATATTCGTTCGCAGGAGGTCGTCGCGGCTCATCCCGGGCTTGCGGGCGATACCGCTAGTGATAACGACGACATCGGAGCCGGCCGTCTCGTCGTAGGAGTTCGCGCCGGTGACAGTCGAGTCGTACCCGACCACCGGGCCGGCCTGCATCAGGTCTAGCGACTTGCCCTGCGGCATGCCTTCGACGATGTCGACGACGACGATGTTCGCGTAATCGCGTTTGGCCAGCTCCTGGGCGACGACGCCGCCGACCATGCCAGCGCCGACAACTGTGACCTTACCGCGTCCTCGCATAGTGCCCACATCCCTCCACAGGTGATTCGTCGCACGGGCGTGGCCCTGGACAGTTGGACAGGCCACGCACATGCATGATAGCATCGGCGCCGCGCCGGTTCGGAATGGCTTGTGCGGTATCCCGGCGTCACGGTATACTCTCCCGTGCTCGCACTCGGAGAGCAAGCTTGCCCAGGTGGCGGAACAGGCAGACGCGCTAGCTTGAGGGGCTAGTGCCCGTTAAGGGCGTGGGGGTTCAAATCCCTTCCTGGGCACCGATAGATCATCAGGTTGTGAGGGCGATTAACTCAGCTGGAAGAGTGCCACGTTTACACCGTGGATGTCAGAGGTTCGAGCCCTCTATCGCCCACCGTTGGGTGAAACAGGTACAATCCACCAACATGCCGAGGTAGCTCAGTCGGTAGAGCATACGACTGAAAATCGTAGTGTCGGCGGTTCGATCCCGCCCCTCGGCACCACCAGAGACGCGGGAGGCCACAATGGCCTCCCGCTCTTCGTTGTCTCCTTGCGCATGATCCATCGCGCAACTCACTGACAGGCCCCCGACCGAATCTGTATACTGGCCGAGGCCTGCGAAATTGGGGGCGGGCTCTTGGTGCGTTCAAGCGGGGGGTTACCAAACGCGTGACAACTGTTGAGTGGGGGTTATTAGCGGCGACCGTTGCCTCGGTGGCCGCGATTGTGTACGGGCTGATTCTTGCCCGATCGGTTCTCAGCCGGCCTGCTGGCAATGCGCGCATGCAGGAAATCGCAAAGGCGATCCAGGAGGGCGCTGAGGCGTACATGCGCCGTCAGTACACACTGGTTCTGCCCGTCGCGATCGTGATCGCAGTCGCGCTTGGCCTCGCGATCAACTGGACGACGGCAATCGGGTTTCTGATCGGGGCGAGCGCCTCCGCTGCTGCCGGCTTCATCGGCATGAGCGTCGCCGTCCGCGCCAACG
>CALMXF010000300.1 GCA_937870985.1 uncultured Chloroflexota bacterium | reverse complement strand
CCTGCGGCGGCGGCGAGCGCGCCGATCGCGTTCCACGTCAGCGAGTCTGCCAGCGTGGCGTCAACAGCCGTCGATGGCAGCGAGATCGTGATGGTGCGCCTGACGCTGGAGCGGGCTGCCGACGGCGCATGGCGGCTTCTGTCCGGCGAGATTGAGGGCAGCAGCCCAGCAACACTGCGCCCCGAGGTTCGGCTGCGTCCTGTCGTGGCTGGCGACGTGGCGATCTTCTACGATCGCCAGACCGACCCGGAGGCCACCAGGATGGCGGCCCTGCCAGCGCAGGACAAGCCGTCGTTCGACGCTCGCTGGGCCCGTATTCTGGCGGACGAAGGGATCGTGAAGCGGGCGATCATTGTGGATGGCGTCGTGGCCGGCAACATTCTCTGCTTCGACGTGCTCGGCGAGCGCCACCTCGGCTACTGGCTCCGAAGTGAATACCGGGGCCGGGGGATTGCCGGCCAAGCACTGTCCGGGTTCCTTACCGAGATCCACTCCCGCCCGCTCTATGCCAGCGTCGCCACCTGTAACGACACCTTCCGCCGTGTCCTGGAGGAATGTGGCTTTACCCCCGTCGTCTCCGAAAGCGGGGGCGATGAGACACTCTACGAGCTGCGCAGCTGAGCTTCACCGGACGAGCACATCGGGTTATGCAAGGCCAGGTTGGCGACCTGACCTTGCTTGCGATTTCAGCGGAACGGCTACGCTCGCCGGAGATCCGTGTCGACCCCGAGCCGACGAGTGAAGCCGGCGATGACGGCGGCGCAGTTGTCCAGGTCCGTGAGGCTGACGATCTCGCTGGGCGAGTGCATATACCGATTCGGAATCGAGACGAGGCCGCACGGGATACCAGCTCGCGCGTAGGCGATCGCGTCGGCGTCGGTGCCGGTTCGCCGTGGAGTTGCCTCGATGGTGTGCGGGATGCCATCGGCCTGTGCCGCATCGACCAGCATCCGATGGACTCCCGGATGAACCGCAGAGCCGCGCGCCAGAGCGGGCCCGCTGCCCAGCTTGCAGATTCCATTGCCGCGCACATCAGCGTCGGGATGGTCGGTCGCATGGGTGACATCGATGACGATCGCGACCGCCGGATCGAGGTGGAAGGCGCTGGTTTGTGCCCCGCCGAAGGTGATCTCCTCCTGCGCGGCGGCGACTGCCCAGACGTCGGCGGCCGGCCGCTCGCCTACGCTCAGCTTGCGTAGCGCCTCCAGCGCGACGAACGCGCCGACGCGGTTGTCGAGCCCCCGGCCGGCGATGAGGTCATCGCCGAGTGTCAGTAGCGACTGCTCGATCACACCGGGATCGCCGACCGAGACCTTCGAGCGGGCGTCGTCGCCATCCTTCGCGCCGATATCGATCCAGAGGGTGCGGATCTTCGAGACCTTGTTCATATCCTCTTCGGTCATCTGGTGGCGCGGCTTCTTGCCGATCACCCCGACGATCGTCCCGCCGGACCCGAGGATGCGAATACGCTGGCCGACCAGCACCTGGTCGTCCCATCCGCCGATTGGCTGGAACCAGAGGAAGCCGTCGTCGTCGATATGCGAGATCATGATGCCGATTTCGTCGATATGGCCCTCGATCATCACCGTTGGGCCATTGCCGGCGAGCCGCGCGTAGGAGTTGCCCATCGCGTCGACGACGACCTCATCGGCGAATGTCTCTGCTTCCGCGCGCCAGGCGCGGGCCGCCCCTTCCTCGAATCCAGACGGGCTGGCGGTTGCCAGCAGGCGTGTCAGGAAGGCTCTCGTCTCGTCGTTCACTCGTCTCTCCCCCAGCGTCGAAGGTCTGTGCCGGCCGGGGCCATCCCGCCGGTTTCGAGCGCGCATCGTACCATGCTCCCTCGAATCGTCAGCCGGCCGCCACAGTGAGGGCGCGGAGATCGAGCGCCAGCCGGAGGACAAACCGGGTCTGCGGATCATCCAGGTCGTAGGCGCCAAGCTCGGCGACGCGCTGGAGCCGGTAGGCGAGGGTGTTGCGATGGATGCCGAGCGCGTCGGCAGTCGGCGCCAGCGCACCGCCGTGGCGCAGCCAGGCCTCCACCGTTGGGATGAGCTGGCTGCGTCGCCGACGGTCGTGCTCTTCGAGTGGCCCGAGG
>CALMXF010000299.1 GCA_937870985.1 uncultured Chloroflexota bacterium | reverse complement strand
TGGGCTGCCGGCCTGGCCGGCAGCCAGCGCCTCGGCACAGGCGATCGGGACCGCCCAGTCATCGGTGTCGCCCTCGATGTCCCACCAGGCAGAGAGGACAGCCTGAGCGATGCCCCAGCCGCGCACTCGCTGGCGGTCGAGATCCAGCCGCTCGGAGAGAAGATCGACGCGGCGCGAGAGCAGGCTCGACAGGTTTGGCCACGTCGCAATCTCGGGGATCGGGTTTCGCAGAAGCGCGCCGATCTCATAGGCTGGCTCGCCGACAATCCCCTTCGGATCGATCGCCAACCACGGCTCGCGGGTCGCGGAGAGGATATTCTCGTGGTGCAGATCACCATGCAGGACGACCTGAGTCGACATCGACGGCAGCAGCTCCGCGAACAGGGACTCGGCGCGCTCCACCAGCGCGCGTGGCAGCGGCCCGACCCCACCGTCAAATCGCTCGCGAAGTCCCGCGAGGCCTCGCGCCCAGTCAGCGACGTTGCGGAACCCATGCGCCGCCGGCGGTAGCTGCCAGAGTCTGGCCATCACTCCAGCGGCGATTTCCATCGCCGCATCGTCGTCCGCGATCGTCCGTAGCGTCGCACCAGGCTCAAGCCTCTCCAGGAGGGTCGCGCCGAGGTCACGATCTGTGTCCAGCAGCCGGACCATCCCGCGCCCGTCACAGAGACGCAGCATCGCGATGCCCGAGCGGGCCTCGTCGTCCGGGAAGCCGACCTTCAGCATCGCGACGGTTCCATCCTGCCGCACGGCCGGCGCAACCCAGGCAAGTGACAGGTTTGGGACCGGAGGGCCAACAGACAGACGCCACTCTTGCGCGACTCGCTCAAGAATCCCCGGCAGGCGCAAGAGCCAGTCATCGGCAGCGGCGGCGCCATAGACCCCGCGCATGCGCCGCTTGAAGGCTGGCGGGATCGGGAATGGGTATGAGGTCACCGCTTATCCTGCCGGCCGGCCACGGCGATGGCGGGGTCGGCGGTCGGAGCAGCCGTGCGTCGGTACGATTCGGGCGCAAGAACCGCGAAGGCGAGGCCGGCCGCCACAACCAGGATCGCAGTGCCGTAGAGCGCAACCTCGGTCGAGAAGAGATCGGCGGCAAAGCCCAGCGACAACGGGCCAGCAACATAGCCAAAATCGGCCAGCATCCTGTATGTCCCCATCGCCTGAGCATTCATGCCCGGCGGCGCCATGTCAGCCGCGTAGGCAGTTGGCGCGGCGGCTGCGATCCCCGAGGCGAACGCCCAGACTGAGCAGGCGAGGATGAAGGTGAAGAAGCTGGTTGCCATCGCGAAAGCCAGTAGCGCAACGCCGCTGATCAGCGTGCTCGGCACAATGACCATTTTGCGCCCGATGCGATCCACGAGAACGCCACTCGGATAGGCCAGAAGAAGACCCATGATCGAGATCATCGCCAGGCCGACGCCGATCTGGCCGGCCGTCAGCCCGATCTTGTTCTGGGCCAGAGTCGGGATCAGAGTAAACAGCCCACCTGTGCGGGCGAAGAAGGTCGCGAACGAAACGATCGAGATCAGCAGAAAGCCGATCTGCGCCGTCAGCACTCGCAACTGCGTTGCGAACGGTAGCGGCTTGCCACCCACCTGTGGGGCGCCATCGGCACGCAGATCGCGGGTTTCGGGAACACGAAACCAGGCCAGCGCGGTCACAAGCGCGCCCAGCACCGCGTACACGTAGAACGGCGCCGCTAGCGAGACGTATTGCGCGAGGAAGCCGCCCGGCAAGGGGCCAAGCCCGACCGCGAACATGAACGTGCCCATGTAAACGGACATCATCCGGCCACGGTTCTCCGGCCGGGAAATGTCGGCGATCATCACTTGCGTGCCAGTGATGACCATCGCCGCCCCCGCGCCGGCCACAAACCGACCAGAAAGGAAGATCATATAGCTCGGAGCTAACCCGCAGATGACATTGCCGAGGACAGTCACCACACCCCCGAGCGCAAGCGCTTCGCGCCGGCCAAAACGGTCGGCGATGACCCCGGTCGGGACGTTCAGCAGGAAACGGGCAAGTCCGTAGATGGCAATCGTCAGCCCGATCGCTGTCTGCGACACGCCGAACGACTCGGCGTAGAGCGGCACGACCGGAACAATGCTGCCGAAGCCAAGCTGGTTGAACCCGATCAGGACACAAACCCAGATCAGGATGCGGTTACGCTCGTACAGCCCGCGGATGCCGGATTTCTCTTCCGCCGGATTGCGCCCGCCGGGGAGCCCGTCGATGACCATCGACCCACCTTCCCTCGATTCAGGCGAGGATAGCGCCTGTCGGAGCGCGACGCTAGAGCCAGTATCAGACAACGCGCATGCGGTTACGATAGGGATCAGGTAGAACACCGTCGTTCGCGGTTTCATCGAAAGGGGCTGCCACCAATGCGACCATTCCGCCTCTTCGCCACCACCGGCTCCGCCGTCGTCCGACTCGATATTCATGACGATGGACGCGTCACGACAGCCACGTCACTCGACGGGTCCGGCGCACAGTGCATCGCTGTCGATCCAGTGGATCCGGATCGGGTGTTTGTCGGAACGTTTGACGCCGGAATCTATCGCACCCGCGATGCGGGCGGGTCCTGGGAGCGTGTCAGCCACGATCTCCCCCACAAGCGCGTGCTCTCGATCGCCATTTCACCGAGCCGCCACCTGGACGGAGCGCGGGCAGTCTATGCCGGAACCGAGCCAAGCCAGCTGTATCGCTCCGACGATGATGGCGAGAGCTGGGACGAGCTATCGACCTTGGCAGAGCTGCCGAGCGCGCCAGGCTGGTCGTTCCCTCCTCGGCCATGGACCAGCCACGTCCGCTGGATCGCGCCACACCACGACGATCCCGACCTGCTCTTCGTCGGCATCGAGCTCGGCGGCGTCATGCGCTCGACCGATGGAGGCGGGACATGGGAGGATCGCAAGCCCGGCTCCTACCACGACTCACACGCCGTCGCGACCCACCCGCGCGCGGCCGGGCGAGTCTACGAGGCGGCCGGTGGTGGAGTCGCTCTGTCGGATGACAGAGGCCAGACCTCGCGCGAGGTCGACGGAGGGATGGATCGCCACTACGTCTGGGGGCTGGCTGTCGATTCGGCCGACCCCGACCTCTGGTACGTCTCGGCGACTTTCTCGGCGCGCAACGCTCACCGCTCGGACGGTCAGGCGAACGCGCACATCTACCGCAAGCGCGGTGACGCACCGTGGCAACAGCTCGGCGGCCTGCCCGACCCACTGCCGTCGATGCCATACGCGCTGCTCTCTCTCCACGACCGCCCCGGCTCGCTCGTGGCGGGGATGCGCGACGGCGAGATCCTGCTCAGCGAGGACGCTGGCGACACGTGGAACCCGCTCGACGCGCGACTGCCCGCACTCCTGGCGCTTGGCGAGGCCCGGCACAAGCGGCCCTAGTCCGGCAGCGCCTCCCTGTAAAACGCGACGACATCCTTGCGGAATTGCGCCCGGCAGGCGTCGTCGATGTACATCATGTGGCCGGCCTCGTAGGGGGCGTAGTGGATGTCCGCGTGCCGCGACGGCTCCAGCCCGAGGTGGTTCATCGTGTACTGCATCGCGTAGTACGGCGTTGCCAGGTCGTAATAGCCATAGTTGACGAGCACCTTCAGATGCGGGTTACGGTGGAACGCAGTGCGCAATGGCGCGGTGGTGTCGAGATAGCCGTTGCGGACGGAGTCGTACTTCCACTTCTCGATGACGGTTCGCGACATTCCCTCGTAGTTCAGATCACTCTCGTACTTCAGCGCATCTCGCAGGTAGTCGTTGACCATCGCGGTGAATGGCGCGCCGGGATGGACCATGCTCGGATCGACGTCCGGCGTCTCGGTAACAGCCAGCGTATCGACTCCGGTGAAGCGACTGTCGAGCCGGCCCACCGTCCGCTTCTCGTCGCGCAACAGCTCCTTGCAGAACCGCATGATCTGGATGCGCAGGTTGCTGTTGTCGACGAAGCGCGGCTCGAGGCCGGTGTAGTCGGACACGCGTCGGATGACGTCGGATCGTTCCTCTGCGGAGATCGCGTCACCTTTGGCTAGCGCCAACAGGTAATCGCCCGTCGCGTACTCCTCGACCTCAGCGAGGAAGTCGGTCAGGTCGCGCGACTGGTGCGCGTCGGAAAGGCGCTTGTGGTACCAGGCGGTCGCCGCGAACGACGGCAAGAACAGGCTATAGGGGAGATCGTTGAGCCCAATCGCCCACATGTCGAGCGTCGCGTACGAGAGCACCGCCGAAATGAGCGAGATACCGTTCAGCGCGATGCCACGCTCGACCAGGTGGCCGGCCAGGCCGGTGGCGCGCAGCGTGCCGTAACTCTCGCCAGCCAGGAACAGCGGCGACGACCAACGTCGATAGCGAGTCAGGTAGAGGCGAATAAACTCGCCGACCGACTCGATGTCGCCCTTGTAGCCGTAGTACTTCTCCGCCAGCTCCGGCGTCGCCGCCCGGCTGTAGCCAGTGCCGACCGGGTCGATGAAGACGAGGTCGGTCTCGGTGAGCCACGTCTCGTCGTTATCCACAAGCCGGAACGGCGGTGGCGGCATCGTGCCGTCCGCGTTGAGGTGGGCGCGCTTCGGCCCGAGCGCCCCCATATGCAGCCACACCGACGATGATCCCGGGCCACCGTTGAAGGCAAACGTCAGCGGCCGCAAGACGTCGTCGTCTTCTCGCTCGAGCGTATAGGCGACGAAGAAGATCTGCGCCTCGATCTCGTCTTTCGCGTTCCGAAGGGGCATCAACCCTGTCGTAACGTCGTACGCGATCTTCTGGCCGCGGATCGTCGCCTCGTGGCGCGTCTGGACCGGTGTCTGCTCTTTCAGCTCACGCCCGGGAGTTTCGCCAACTGCTTTTGCCTGCTCGTCGCCCGCCATGAATCTCATCCTTCCCTGCTTGCGTCACCGTGTCGTCAACTGCGACGACGCTGGCCGACTGTGCCGGCTGGTGCTACCGCTCTATACTAGACCCTGATCTGCCTGTCCGGCCCGATCGGCTGTCGGCTTGCTCCGGCCTCCGGTGGCGGACCGTCGTGGAGAGAATGTCACGTCATGGCTTCGATCGCAGGGATGCGCGCCGCTCGCGCGCGCACCGGCGCCTGGTCCGAGATCGACCCGTTCATCGTCGTTCTCGTGATCGTCCTCAACCTCTTCGGCCTGGTTACCATCTGGAGCGCGACCGGCGGGGATAGCAGCCTGCTGCGGTCAGAGGTGACCCGCCAGGCGTTCTACTTCGTCTCTGGCATGGTTGCGATGTTCGCCTTGGCATCGGTGAACTACAAGTTCCTGAAATCGTTCGCTGCTGTGGTCTATCTCGCGTCGATCGCCCTGCTCGTTGCCGTGTTTGCCATCGGAACGACGATCGGTGGTTCCACACGCTGGATCTTCCTCGGGCCACTGTCATTCCAGCCATCCGAAGTCGCCAAGCTTGCGACGATCATCGCGCTCGCCGCGTTCATCAGCGAGCGACATGACGAGATGGACCGGCTGTCGAACTTCCTGATCTCGATCGCCATCGCGGCCGTCCCGATGGGTCTGGTCTTCATCCAGCCCGATCTCGGCACAACCGGGGTCTTTGCCGCGATCTGGCTCGGCATGATTCTGATGTCGTCGACGCGGCTGCTCTACATCGTTGCGCTGTTCTTGCTGGCGATTCCCGGCGCGGTATTCGCCTGGTTCAGGCTACTCCAGGATTATCAGAAGGACCGACTGCTGATCTCGTTCGACCCAGCCCGCGATTACTTTGGGCAGGGGTACAACATGATCCAGGCCCGGATCACGATCGGCTCGGCCGGCTGGTTCGGCCACGGCCTGCGCGGAGGCAGTCAGGCAGAGTTCGAGCTCCTGAAGGTTCGCGAGACCGACTTCATCTTCGCCCACGCGATGAGCATGTTCGGCTTCGTTGGCGGGATCGCGTTGTTCGTCGCCTTCATGCTGCTGTTCTGGCGAATGCTTCGCGCGGTCTCGATTGCCCGCGACACATTCGGCCGGCAGATGGCGGTCGGGATTACGACGATGTTCTTTTTCCAGACCTTCGTCAATATCGGAATGAACCTGGGCATCATGCCGGTAACCGGGTTGCCGCTGCCGTTCATCTCGCTCGGCGGCACCTCGCTGTTCTTCACCCTCGCCTCGTTCGGGATCATCCAGAGCATTATCATCAACCACCGAAAGTTCGGCTTTCGGTCGATGTGACGCTCGTGGCGAGTCTGACTTGGCTCGCCACGTCACGTATACTCTGAGGTGTACGGACATCTGCGCGGTCGGCCACTCTCCCGCCGCGACTGCCCAATGGAGACGGACCAGCAATGTTCCCCGCATCAGGCGACGACTCATCCGGCCGGGGTCGGACTCAATCGCTCTACCGGAAGTACCGGCCGGCCAGCTTCGATAGCGCCGAGCTCGTCGGGCAATCTCACATCAGCGACACATTGCGCAACGCGATCACCCACAACCGGATCGCCCATGCGTATTTGTTCTGTGGCCCACGGGGCACCGGCAAGACCTCGACGGCGCGGCTGCTGGCCAAGGCGGTCAACTGCCTCGATCCCGACCCGGCCAATCGCCCCTGCAATGCCTGCGATGCCTGCCGGGCGGTCAATGAGGGCCGGACGACCGACATCGTCGAGATCGACGCCGCCTCGAACCGCGGCATCGACGATATACGCGAGCTCCGCGAGCAGGTGCGCTACGCGCCGTCGCAGTTGCGGCACAAGTTCTACATCATCGACGAGGCGCACCAGATCACGCCGGCAGGATTCAATGCCTTCCTGAAGACACTCGAGGAGCCGCCGGCCAACATCACCTTCGTGCTCGCCACGACCGACCCGGATAAGCTGCCCGACACCATCGCCTCCCGCTGTCAGCGCTTCGATTTCCGGCGCATCCCGCGCGAGCCGATGGTCGAGCACATCCGTGCCATCTGCGCAAAAGAGGGGCTGGCGATCGATGATGACGCCATTGAGATCGTCGTCCGCCGCGCGACCGGCAGCCTGCGCGATGCGCTCAGCATGGTTGACCTGCTGGCGACGTCCGCTACGTCGACCGAGACCGGCCGGATTGATGTAACGCTGACGCGCCGAATGCTCGGGATCTCGGCCGATGGCTGGGCGCTCGACCTGGCGATCGCGCTGGCAGACCGGGACGTGACAGCCGGGCTGGCGATCATTGGTCATGCCTCCGACGCCGGCCAGGACATGCGCTCGTTCGCCCGGCAGATCGGCGAAGTGTTGCGACTCCTGTTACTCGTCCGAGCGGGAGCCAATCCCATCGAGGCCGACGGTCGGGTGCGCGAGCTGGCCG
>CALMXF010000298.1 GCA_937870985.1 uncultured Chloroflexota bacterium | reverse complement strand
CGGTTGTCTACTTCTCAACCCACCAGGTCTCAGCGTTGAACCGCGTGTTCTGCTGATTCGGGAAGTAGTTGTGGACTCGTTTGTTCACCCCGGTAATTCCCTGAGTGAATACCGTCACACCCATCGGGACATCGGCCAGGAGCACATTCTGGAACTCGGTATACAGTTCGATCCGCTTGGCCTTGTCCAACTCCGCGGCCGCCTGCTTCAGCAGCTCGTCGACCTTCGGGTTGCAGTACTTCACCATATTGAAGCCCGCCTTATAGGACGCGCAAGCCCACATGGCTGACTGATCAGGCGCAGCGCCCCAGCTGAACCCGACGAGGAATATCTCGAAATCAAACGTCTCGGTGATTCGTGAGACGAGTTGCTGGAATGGCTCTGGCTGTGGCGTCATCGCGACGCCGATCTCTTTCCAGTATTCCTGCATCGCCTCGAGCGTCTGCTGCTGGACGTTGTCGCCCGAGATCCCGTACATGTCGAAAGCGAGGCGCTGGCCGTCCTTTGCCCGAACGCCATCCGCGCCTGCTGCCCAGCCGGCCTCGTCGAGCAGCTTCTTGGCCTTGTCGACGTCGTAGTCGTAGCGCAGCTCGGGCTTGATGCCGTCCGGGTTTGAGGCCCACGACATCGTCGGCAGCGTCCCGACCGCCACCTCGGCGTAGCCAAAGTAGATGTTGTCGACGATTGCCTGCCGATCGAGCGCGTACATCAGCGCCTGACGGACGCGTGCGTCCTGGAACTTGGTCGTCTTCGTTTCGTCCAGATTCGTGCCATAGAAGCCAAAGCTGAGCTGCGGATAGACGACGATGTTGACGTTCGTGTTCTCGAACTCCTTGACCTGAGACCCCTGAACCCCGGTGATATCGACCTCGCCGGTCTTCAATTGCTGGATCGCCGAGGCCGTGTCCGGGACGATCTTGTAGATCACCTCGGCCAGTGCCGGCTTGCCGTCCCAGTACTCCTCGTTTGCCACGACCGTCACGTGGTCGCCGGTGCTCCACTCCTTGAACTTGAATGGCCCGGTCCCAACCACGCGCGACGGGTCCGCGCCGGTCGAACCCGGGTCCTGCTGGACAGCGGATGCGGCGACATCCTTCCAGATATGCTGGGCGATGATGCGCGCGTCACCCAGATCGATCGGGAAGTCCACGACGCCCTGCTTCAACTTGAACTCGATCGTAAAGTCGTCCGGAGCTGCGACCGAGTCGATCTTCTCCGTCAGCGCCGATGTCTGGTTCGAACCACTCTCGGGGTTCATGAACAGGTCATAGGTGAACTTGACATCCTGTGCGGAGAATGACTCCCCATCGTGCCAGTGAACCCCCTCGCGGATGAAGAAGGTCCATGCGGACGCGTCGGGGGCAGATTCCCAGGCGACCGCCAGGTTGCCGGTCGGCTCGAGCGTGTCGGGATTCGTCTCGATCATGCTCTCCAGGAACAGCGAGATAACGTTGTTCGACGGCACGTCGTTCACGATGATCGGGTTCAGTGTGCGGACATCGAGGTTGTCGGCGTAGATCAGTGTCCCGCCGGTATTCTTCGGCTCCTCGATGGTCTTGCCCATCAGCCGGT
>CALMXF010000297.1 GCA_937870985.1 uncultured Chloroflexota bacterium | reverse complement strand
GAGGGGCTGCGCCGCGCCGATTCGGCCAGGCGGGCCGGCGGCAACGCGATCTCGCTCGACGACCGCAAGCCCGACCAGGATCGCCAGGCCGAGGCGTTGATCCAGTTCCTCGTCCGCGCAGGTCTCGCCACCTCAACCTCGCGAGAGACCGACGCGCGCCACTATATCTACACAATCTCCGTTGACTGGACGGCGCTCGACCGCGTGGCCCGCGAGGCGCGTGTCGACCTGCGCGACATCCTCGGTCGAGCCGGGTGACGGTGTCTGGCCGGGAGGCGGCCGGGTGACGATCGGTGATCTGAGGCTCAGCCTGCCGGATGACGACCGCGCCGAGCGGGCGATGACTGCCCTCGGCGTCGTCTTTCGCGATCCGGACTTGCTGAGGCTGTCGCTCGTCCATCGCTCCTGGCTCAATGACCTGGGCGCGGATGCGGCGGCAACTGTCGTCGCGTCGAACGAGCGGCTCGAGTTTCTTGGCGACGCGCTGCTCGGGCTGATCACCGCCGACTGGCTCTACCGTCGATTCCCCGATCTTCCGGAAGGCAACCTGACTTCCTACCGCGTCGCGCTGGTGCGGACCGAGACGCTGGCGGAGTGGGCGATCGGATTCGGCTTGCCGGATCTGATCTATCTGGCGCGGGGCGAGGTGGGGAGTGGCGGCGAGGTGCGACCGCGTATCCTGGCCGGCGCGTTCGAGGCAATCCTCGGCGCGATCTATCTGGATCGGGGCATCCGTGTCGCGCGGCAATTCATCTGCGCGCTGCTCGACGCCGACTCCGACCGGGTGATCGACGATAGCGAGACGATGAACTATAAGGGGCGGCTGCAGGAGCTGATCCAGGATCGCGAGCGCCTGACGCCGGGGTATCAGACGGTGTCAGTCAGCGGGCCGGACCACGCACACACATTTGTTGTTGAGGCGGTGTTGGGAGATCGAATTCTCGGCGCCGGTAGCGGATCGAACAAGCGCGCAGCGGAGCAGGATGCAGCGCGGGACGCGCTGGAGCGCCTGTCTCTAGAAGGGATTGTCGAGACCGATGGCCGGCCTTTATGACCAGCTGACGATCTTCAGCGGCACCTCCAACCCCGGGTTGGCGGACGAAATATGCCGTCATATCGACCTGCCGCCCGGCCGGATCGAGATCCTGAAATTCTCGAACGAGAATATCTTCGTCCGGATCGGCGAGAGCGTGCGCGAGAACGATGTCTTCGTCGTCCAGTCGCTCGGCGCCAACGTCAACGATTCGATCATGGAGCTCCTGATCATCATTGACACGCTGCGCCGCTCGTCGTCGGGCCGGATCACCGCCGTCCTGCCGTACTACGCCTATGGGCGGACGGACAAGAAGGATCAGCCGCGTGTCCCGATCACCGCCCGGCTACTGGCGGACATGATCACCGTGGCCGGGGCCGACCGCGTCCTGACGATCGACCTGCACGCCGGCCAGATTCAGGGGTTCTTCAACATCCCGGTCGATGAGATGAGCGCGTTCCCGATCCTGTCGAACTACTTCAACGAGAAGCGGCTGCGCAACCCGGTCGTCGTCTCGCCAGATCTGGGCAACACGAAGCGCGCGCGCAACTTCGCCGAGGCGATCGATGCATCGCTGGCGGTGATCGAAAAGCGGCGTGTCGGCAACGATGACAAGAGCGAAGTGCTCAATCTGATCGGTTCTGTCCAGGGCTCGCCGGCCATCCTCGTCGACGACGAGATCGACACCGGCGGCTCGATCGTTCAGGCGGCGCGCGTCTGCATCGAGAACGGCGCGACCGAGGTTTACGCCTGTTGCACCCACGGCATCCTCAGCGGGTCGGCGATCGAACGATTGCAATCCTCGCCGATTCGTGAGGTTGTCGTCACCAACACCGTTACCATCCCGCCGGAGAAGCGCATCAGCAAGCTGAAGGTGCTCTCGGTCGGGACGCTGATCGGCGAGACGATCCAGCGTATCCACACTGGCGCCAGCGTCGCGCTGACGTATCGATCGGTGGATGTCGTGCGCTAGTGGTCGAGGTCGGCCAGCCGCCGGGCGACAGCGCTGAGGCTGGGGCGTCCGGAGG
>CALMXF010000296.1 GCA_937870985.1 uncultured Chloroflexota bacterium | reverse complement strand
GGCCTTCCTGAAGAAAGCAGTCAGCAATGGTGCGCGTCGGCTCAACCGGATGCTTGCGCTGCGCCAATTCCCGGCAGCGACTGGCCAGCCAGTCGTTCGGCCCCTCCAGCGCGGCGAGCGCGGCGAACTGTGACGCGGTGCTGGTGCAGATCGACATCGCCTGCTTGAGCTCCTGCATTCGGGCGCGCTGGTCGAGCGGGGTGGTGAAGTAGCCAGCCCGCCAGCCGGCCATCCCCCAGGCGTGCGAGAACGAACCTGCCGTCATCACACGCGCGCCGATTTCCGCATCGGCGAATGGCATCCCGGCCGGATCGAATGCGCTCCACGCCAGCGAGCGATCGATGATAACCGCCATCTCGCGATCCAGCGCAGCAGCGGCGAGACGTTCGATTGTCCCATGCGGCAGTGTGATTCCGCTGGCCGGCGACGGATTGCCGGCCAGCAGCACGCTCGCCATCGTTCCGGCCGGGATCTCGCCCCCAGCGGGGATCCACTCGACCCGCCCACCCATAAACACGAGCATCCGAGCGACGTTCGGCGCGATGGCGCCGGCCACCAGCACGCCGGTCCCGGGTGTAACGACTGACTGAAGCAGGATGTAGAGCGCCTCCGAGCCGCCGTTGGTGACGACAACCGCGTCGGGCTGGGCCGGATACCCCTCGATGGTCGACTGCTCTGCGATCTTCTCGCGGAGTGGCAGGATGCCCTGGCGATCGGTGTAGTGTGTCTCTCCACGCTCGAGCGCCGCGATGGCAGCGGATTGGACGTGCTCTGCCGGGCCATCGGGGCCAGCAACGGTCAGGTCGATCGCGCCGGCCGGCCCGGACATCTCGCTCACACCGAGCAGCTCCCGAGCGCGTCCCGCAATCCTCTGGCCGATCTGATCGTTCATGCTCGTCCTCCAGCGCATTGACTCACCGGCACGATGGTATCAGCGTTGGGCGCGCGACGACGAACCGCCTCCCCGTCAGGGAGGCGGTTCGTCGATGAGAAGATGTCGATTGAAAGGCTTCGCGCGGGCTAGATGCTGTGGAGAACGTGGATGAGCATCCAGCCGAAGACGGCGATCATGATGACGATCAGAAATGGTAGCAGCAGCCCGACGACCGACTCAGGATTCCAGCCGGTGCCATAGATCCCCACCCGAGCCTTGAGACGATCCCGCATCTCGATCAGCATCCTGTGCACCCCCTGGTCGATACGCCCGCAAACGCATACGCGAAGAGCCGGGGGAGTGAACCCCCATTGTGCCGCTCATTCTAGCATGCTGCGACGGCGCTGATGGAACCCGCGCCTGCCGGCCGAACGCCTGACAAGGCAATTTGGGAAAAGGGTATTGACAACTGGTCACAGACCCGATAGAGTAGGTGTACGGTCCCGATGAGTTACGTCGGAATCGACGCAGCGGAGACGATCGATTCGTCGGTTGTTGAAGTATCGCTCAGAACCACGGCAAACCGAGTCGCATTGATGACATATCAGCTTCGGCTGTGTCTCGATAGCGAAGACGAGGCGGCGGGGACGGGCAGCACCGGAGGCTTCGGCCCGGGTGCAGGCTCAGATCAGATCGAAGCAAGGCCGGGAGACTGGTCGAGCGGAGAGAGATCAAAGGCCGGGATAGCGTCGAAACCAGAGGCTCGTCGGGGCCTTTCCTTTTGCCTGCCGATCTGTCGGGAGCAGCCGATGACCAACCTGGCCTACCACCTTGTTGCCGAGAATTGGTACAAGCGGCAGCCGGCTGACAAGCCCTACCTCCCACAGGCATACCCGCTCGACGGCTTCGTCCACCTGACCCACGGCGAGCACGAGGTGGTCGAGGTCGGCAACCGGTACTACACCGGCGATTCCCGTCCGTACCTCCTGCTGACTATCGACCTCGACCAGGTCACGTCCGAGGTGCGCTACGACGACCCCGACCGCCGCTACCCGCACGTCTACGGCCCGATCGACCGCGAGGCGATCCTGGCAGTGCGGGAGGTCTACCGCGGCCCGATGGGCTTGTTCCTGGCGATCGTCGGCTGACGATGCCGAGCCTGACGATGCCGGCCATCTTGCTCGTTACCGCCTGGGACGACCTGGACTGGGCTATCGCCGACGTGTCCGCCGACGATATGCTGCGGCAGATCGACGGAACCAGCTGCTTTGCCTGGACGCTCGCGCACGTCACCTTTCAGGTCGATTCGTGGATCAATCGTCGCTTCCAGCACCTGCCGCTGGATCCGCTGCTGAGTAGTCCGCGCTTCGGTATTGGCGGTGACGGCGGGGCCGACGACTGGCCAGCGATCCGCGATGCCATCTCCAGCGTGCGCGATCGCCTGCGGCCGTACTTGCTGTCCTTCGACGAGGCGGGCCTCGATCTGACGCTGCAGTACGATGGCAGCTATAAGCCGTTCCGCGAGACTGGCATAAACCTCCGCATCGCGATCGTCCAGTGCGCAATTCATCATGTGTTCCACCTCGGTGAGATCGTCGCCAAGCGCGAGCTGATTGGCTACGACACTGGCGCCTTCCCCGGCGCGTTCGGCGCGGCGCTGGTGGGCGCGCACTACCAGCGCTAACGATCGTCGATGCGATAGCATCGACGAGGCAAGCGGAGAGCGGAGTGGCGCGTGAGTGGACAGCTGATTATCGGTGTGTTGTTCCTGGTGGTGTACGTGCCATTGGTCGTCTGGCTCTATGGCCGGCGTGGAAGGTGGACGGCGGCATCCGGCTGGCTGTTGCTGATGGGCGGCGCGTTGCTGGTGCTCGGTGGCGAGGGTGATGCGTTTCCCTGGGCCGGGTTGTTGTGGACAGGCGTAGCCACGTTCGGTGTATTGCTATTGGCGATGGACAGAGTTGCGCTTCGCAAGCGCCGCTAGCAGGCTAGAGGATCGAGCCGACGCCGGCCCAGAGCAGCCAGCAGAGACAGCAACCAACCAGCAGAACGATTGCGGCGATTATCAGGCAGGTCCGGTTTCCTCCACGGACGACCTTCACCCGCCCACTGCTGAATGTCGTCGTCTGCGCGTGGCCCTGCCAGCCGGCGTGCGCCGCCTGCGACTCCTCAACCGGCTCTGGCTCACCGCTCGTCACATCGATGACCTGCCCCGGCCCGCCGAGCCATGCTCCGCAAGAGCGACAATGGACATCCTGTGCGGTGTTCGACGTTCCGCAGTTTGGACATGTGACCGTGCCGGCCAGGTTACGTTCGTCTTGGTCGTCCACTGTTCCGTCCTCTCCGCCGTTTCGTGGGCAACAATACTACTGACTGAGATGAACGAACGAGACGAGGCAGTGTGAGACACGAAGAATCGGGGACAGGGACGCTCTACCTCGTCGCGCTGCCGATCGGTAATCTGCAGGACATCACCATGCGGGCTGTCGATGTCCTCCGCGCGGTCGACCTGATTGCCGCCGAGGACACCCGCGACTTCCGCGCGATCGCGCGAGCGCACGATATCGCCACGCGAGTTGTCTCCTACCACGACTTCAACGAGCAGGCGCGCGCTCCGGAGCTGGCCGGTCGGCTGCTGGCCGGCGAGAACATCGCGCTCGTGTCTGACGCTGGCACGCCGCTGGTGAACGACCCTGGCTTCCGGATCGTTGGCGCGGCGATCGAGGCTGGCGTGCCGGTGACCAGTATCCCCGGCCAGAGCGCGGTAACGACGGCGTTGGCGGCGGCCGGCCCGCCGGTCGCGCCGTTCGTCTTCCTCGGCTTCCCACCGCGCACCAGTGGCAAGCGCCGAACGTTCTTCTCCCCCTGGCTGCGAACCCCCGCGACGATCGTCTTCTTCGAGGCGCCGCACCGGTTGATCGATACGCTGGAGGATCTGCTCGTTGCTGGTGGCGATCGGCCTGCCTGCCTGGCTCGCAACCTGACGAGGCCTCACGAGCGCTACCAACGGGGGACACTGGCCAGTCTGCTGGCCGATCTGCGCGCAGAAGGGGACGTTCGCGGCGAGA
>CALMXF010000295.1 GCA_937870985.1 uncultured Chloroflexota bacterium | reverse complement strand
AAGACGGGGCAGCCGAACCGCTCGGGATCGGGGACGCGCTTGAGAAACAGCATCGCGCCGCCGTCAAACTCCTCGACGGCCGGTCGGATATCGGCGTCGGTGGTGTTGTCGCCGAGGATGACGCAGGCCGGCTCGCCATCGGCGAATTCCTCGCAGAGGCTGAGCGCCTCGGCAATGCCGCCCTCGTTCTCCTGGAACGTGTACTCCAGGTGGCGGATGCCGAACTGGCGTCCGGTCCGTAGCACCGGCAGGAAGTGGCCGGCGTGTGGCCCACCGGTGACAACCATAATGTCGTCGATGCCGGCCGAGACCAGCGTTGTGATCGGGTAGTAGATCATCGGCTGATCGTAGACCGGCAGCAGATGCTTGTTGGTCGCGTAGGTCAACGGATAGAGCCGGCTGCCAAGCCCGCCGGCAAGGATGATCCCCTTCACGATGCCCCTCCGTGGCCTACTGGTCGCGCTCGACCCGTCGCACCAGCCGAAAGCCGCCATAGGCGATTGCCGCGCCGATGATCGTCCCGAGGATCTGCTTCCACCCGAAGCCAGTGTCCGGCCGGCCGAGCGCCAGTGGGTCGGCAAACAGCGACGCCAGCAGGACGAGGACGCCGATGATGAGCACGGCGTAGGCGGCAAACGCCAACTGGTCTCGCAACGCCTCTCGCTCCCTCAACCATAGATATGCCGGTTCGGTCGCCGGCCGGAGTATAGCAGGGCGTCGGCGGTCGGACTGAGACGACGACGCCCCCGCCTGGCCGGCGGGGGCGTCGCATGCTTCGCGTGGATCGGCTGTTACGGGTTGACCTTGATCACCTGCCCCATCCCCGGCATCACGCCGAAGTTGGAGATGTAGATCGAGTCATCCGGGCCGATTGCGATGCCGGTTGGCGCGATCAGGCCGGTCGTCATGACGGTCGTCTTGTGTCCGTCAGGGGAGACCTTGATCAGCGCGCCGGTTGCGGACGCCGGGTTACTCGGATCGGCAGCAAGCAGCCCGCCCTTGGTCATCTCAAGGACGTACATGTTGCCGTGGCTGTCGAACGCAACGCCGAGGATGTTGGTGAAACCATCCGCGTAGACGGTCTGTTCACCTGGCCCGGCAACACGCCAGACGCGCGCCATACCGAGCGAGAACGGGAAGCCGGTCAGCTCGCCCACGTAGTAGGCGCCATCCGGTCCCTGGACAACACCGGTCGGGACGGCCTGCATCGGGATCTGAACACCCGGAGGCATGCCGAGGAACGGCGGCGGAGTCACCATCCGATTCGGGAACACGCCGAGCGTTTCGTAGGTCGTGTCCTCCGCGCCTGTGCCCGGGTGGACGGCGATGAGATTGTTCCCGCCCGCGTCGGAGACGACGAAGCCACTTTCCGTCGCGACCAGTGAGAATGGGTTGGAGTCGATGCCGGTGCCGGACGGATCGGTGTTCTGCCACTCGGACGCGTCAGCGATGCTGTGCCACGTGCCGTCGCTATTGACTGCGACGATCGTGCCGAAGCTCTTCGCGAGCTCACCAACCAGCGGGACGCCGACAGTTGTGCGGTTGTCAGGCTTCGACCCGAGGCCGATCACGGCGTAGATCTGGCCATTGTCACCCACGACGACATCGTGTGGGCCCGTCGGGTCCTCGCCGAAATCGACTGAGGGAAGGCCCGTTACAAATTGCGTCTGCACGCCATTGGCGACCTTCGTGATCGCGCCGGTTGCGCCTGCGCAGACGTGGACTGCGTCGTGGCCCTCGCCGATATCAACGCAATTGGGGCCGGCTGTGCCAGCTTCGGCCACATAGACGGTGCCGTCAGCTGTGACGGTCAGTCCGCGTGGGCTGGTCAGACCGGTAGCGATGACCTGGGACTGAACCGGCGGCGTCAGGATTTCCGCGCCAACACGGCGCAGCAGAACCTGCGAGTCGGCCGGATTGTCCGGGTGATACTCGAAGACGGCGCGCTCGAACCACTGGGTCAGCACTGTGTCGCCGTCAGGGTTGAGCTCCATCATCGGCTCGGATAGCGGGTAGCCGAAGAGCATCAGTGATTCGCGGAACGTGATGCTTGAGTCACCCAGGTCGATCCCGTGGCTGGACCAGTAATTCCAGAACATCGGCGCGATCGCGTGTCCGGTGACCGCGAAGTAGTGGTCTGCGCTCGGGTCAGCCTTGGGGAACGACCACCAGTCGCGCCCTTCCTGTGTGAGGATCTGCGCGCCAAGCCGGCCGAAGAGGACGGCGAAGACGGTGCCCTGATTCTCCGGGTGCAGCTCGAAGCGCTGGCGCTCGAAGTACTGGACGAGCAGCGGCTGGCCAGTGTCAGGGTTTGTCTCTTGGTGCGCGTCGGAGAGGGGATAACCGAAGACGGGGATTCCACCGTTAGCATTCCAGAATTGGAGGAATTCGCCGCAGATACTGAAGCCGGTGGTATCGAATTCCTGGCAATCCGCGCCCTGAGCAGATGAAGACTCTGCAGAAGCAGCGAATGGCAGCAGGAACGCGAGCATCGACGCGGCGGCAATCATTGATACGAGCCGGCGTGCCATACGTATTCCTTTCATCCAGGAGAGATGACAGAGCTCGCCCCGTAGACCAGCAACTGGCCCGGCTGTATTCCCCCCCCTTTCACGAGGCGACGATGCGCGTTCGCGCGACCGAATTCAACGCCTCGTAGTGTGGTGTGGATTCATTCGCGTGTCGCTGTACGATTGGGCATCCAACCTGCCCATAAGTACAGGTGTGCCCGGTCGACACTCTCACGCTACGCCCGGATAGCTATTCTGTCAATTACTGGTTGTGCCAATGTTCTGAAGATATTCTCAGATTCCAGCCAGAACGTCATCCGCCGCTTGCATGTGGCCGATGGATACAGGCGTTGGATGCCCGTTCGCTCACCTGCCGTGTTGGTCGGGGTACGTCAGTTCTTGATCACTATCTGCGTAGCCTGCGGGCTGAGTGTCGATGGTCAGCGCAGGGGGGCGCCGGCGGTTCCGGGAACAAACGAGGCTAGCTCGGCCAACTGGGTGACACGCAGATAGCCCGCTGGTCGTGGGTTGACACCGAAGCGATCGATCAGCACTGGCGTCAGCCCGGCGGCCCGGGACCCGACGATGTCATTGTCGAATGAATCACCGACGTAGATCGCGCGGGTCGAGTTGACTCGCATCAGCGCCATCGACTCGGTGAAGATGCGCGGGTCGGGTTTGCCGACGCCGAAGGTGGCCGGTGAGACGATGATCTCGACCCGACTCTCAATGTTCAGCTCCCTGACGCGATCGACGGCCTCGTCGTTGTTCGAGATGATGCCGACGCGCAGGCCGAGGCCGGCAAGCCAGTCGAATGTGGCGATGACATCATCGAACAGGTGAAATGCCTTGATCAGATCGCGATGCCGATAGCGCTCGACAAATTCGGTCTGGCACGACACCGGGATGCCGAGCGCGGCCGGCAGGCGCTCGATGAACGGGCCCCACGCGCCGGCAGCCGAGTCTCCAGCGAGGGCGAATGCGTCGTACACCTCGGCCATGGTCAGGTTCACGCCGAAGTCGGCCGCGGCGTGCTGGGCGAAGGTGTAGCGATGTGGTTCTGCGCCGCAGAGCGTGTCATCCCAGTCGAACAGGATGGCTTCCCAGCTATTGCTCATTCCCCGTTACCCCTCGCATGAGGGCGGCTGACCTGCCGCCGCGCACCTCTCACTCGCCTCGTCGCTGAGTGTACAACCGCTGCCACTGCACGCTACGATAGCCGGGGCGTATGCTTTGCGCATGCAAGAGATACGAACGGGCGTGGACGTCGGCCCCGAGGCGCAGGGCCGAGGCAAACGCGGAGGCTGCCGATGATCGACCGCCAGTACTGCCTGCGCCACCGCCCGGCGCTTCTGAGCCGCTATCCAGTCACGCCCAGAACCGACCTGGCAACGCAGCGTGCGGTTGTCGTGGATCGACGCGATGATTGCGAGCTGCTCTGTGGCGGAGCGCACGAGGGGCCGCATGTCTGGCCGGATGGCTCCGAAGTCGGGCGGCCGGCGCGCCTCGAACCCCCCGAATGATGGCGCGCTGTCAGCCTGCGCGGCGCTCCCACCACGGCGAAGCCTGGTCGGGATCGCGCGGTTCCAGACCCTGGCGGAGCTCGGCGCCGGCCATGAATCCCGCCAGTGCGCCGAGCGCGGCCGGCAGCGCCGACCATACAAGGACGAACAATGCCTGCTGGGTGGCGTAGTTCTGGACGCTGACGACGCGGGCGATCGTCCCCTCCCAGGCCGGCGAATAGATCGTCACGCCGAGGAAGGCCGCCCCGACAATACAGAACAACAACGTCAGAATACCGAGCACAACCACCCGACGGGTCGTCAATCCGAGCAGCACTGCACCGACAAAGGCACTGATGAGAAACAGCAGCGTCGATTGGTGCGGCGAGATGTAGCGCTCCAGCGCTCGTGATGACCAGATGACCACGGCGCCATGCATGAGAGTAACCGCCAGCCACTGCAGCGCGATCAGCGACCAGTACAGGGGTGGCGATATCGGTCGTGCCACGCGGTTACTCCCGCACCCGGTCGACGACGCCGATGCGGTCTCCGACGTTGAGCGTCACGGTCCGGTCGAGGTCAAGGTAGGAGACACGTACCCAGCCATTGATCGTGAGGGTTGCCTCACCGCCGCGAGGCTGTTGGCTGCCAGAGGTGACGGTAAACAACAGGTCAACATCCTTTGTCTCTCCGGGCCGTAGCTTCAGCGGCTCCCAGGCGTCATAGCTCGATCCAGCGAATTCGCCATCGAAACGAAGGAACAGCTGCATCGCCTCGACAGTCGCGGCAGATGGCGAGCCGTTGGTGAAGCGGATGGTCGCTGTTCCACTCCCGTAAGTCGGATCGAGCCAGACGAACGAGTCCGGCACGTAGCGGACCTCCATCGATGCGTAGGCACGGAGGGTGCTGTTGTATTGGGAGACGCCCTCGACGATCGCCCAGGCGCCGCTCAGGCCGAGCAACACCGATACACCGATAACGAGCCAGAATCCGCGCATTCGCCTCCCCGCTCGCGAGCGGCCGGCTCGCGTCGCAGGAAGCGTAGCCGAGGTCGTTGGTCTTGGCCAGTGATGCTCAGCAGCCGGGGCCGTCGTTGCCGTTGGCGAAGTCGGTCGTCCAGACGTTCCAGTAGTAGGCGTCCGGATTCGACGCGAAGCCGATGCCGACCTGAGTGAAGAGCGGGTTCAGGATGTTGTCCTTATGGCCCTGTGACGCCATCCAGGCGGACACGACGGCCTGGGCGGTTGCGTGGCCCCATGCGATGTTTTCGCCAGCTGCCCAGCCGCTGGCCGGCAACGAGTAGCCGGCATCGCGCACGCGGTCGACGAATGACGGGCCGGATTGTCCGGCCGGGAGTGGCGCGAGCGTGTTGTGGTCGAAATAATCGCGCGTCGTCATATCGAGGCTGTGGCGGTACGAGGCGACGTTCAGCGCCCGGGAATTCGTGAGCGCAGAGAGGCCGGCCTTCTGTCGCTCGACGTTGAGTAGCCGCAACACCTCTGCCTCGGCGGCATTCAGGCAGGCAGCTTCGCCGGAGCCTCCTGGTGTCGCTGTCGCAGGCGGAATCGGGGTTGGTGTCGGGTAGGCGGCGATGAGCGTCCACGTCCCGCAGGTTGTCGAACGGAAGTAGGCGTCACCCGGCTCGATCGTCACCGTCTGGATCTCATGGCTGAGACTCTCGACGATAACCGCGCTGAGGCTGGACAGCCGTTGCCAATGGCAGCCGGCCGAGGAGTCACTGTTTCGCCACGTTCCTGCTGACACATCCTCTCCGACGTTCCAGAGGCCGTCGGTGAACCAGTCGGTGCCATGCTGGGGGCCGGTGGTGGCGGTCGGCGCGAGTGTTGGTGTCTTTGTTGGCGTCGGCGTCTTCGTGGATGTCGGCGTCTTTGTGGGTGTCGATGTTTTTATTGGTGTTGGCGTCTTCGTGGCGGTTGGATTCGGACCGCTGGTGGATAGTGACGTGGCTGTGGCGGTCGTGGTGGCGCCGGTCGGTGTCTGGTGTATGGGAGGATCCTGCTCCGTCTGCCAGGCAAGGTAGTGCAGGCCGACGTTGCCGGCCTCGACTCGCCAATCCGGAGGGTTCTCGGGCGTCCAGGTCAGGCAGCGGCGTTCGAAGCATTGCATGAGGACATCGCGCGGCGTGCCGCCGACGCGGACCGTTGCCCAGTACGCCTCGCTGATCGGCCGGCCGGTCGCATAGTACGGGCTTTCGAATAGCGGCGCGGTGACGACCACTCCTTCCGCGATGATCAGTCCCTTCGCAGTCATGAATGCCCAGAACGGATCGGCGATCGCGTGATGCGTGACCTCGTCGATCGAGCCGGCCGTTGCGCCCCAGCGAGCCAGCGTCGCGTCGTCGGTGACGCTGCCATCGCGTGTCAGCCTCCTGGTAAGGAAACTCCCGGAGGCGGCTGGCTGCGCGTCGAGCAGCGAGCCGAACGAGGCGTAGGTCGGTCCGCTGGTGTCGTCGGGGTCGCCGGCGACGTTGACGTTGGCTGGCGTCCGTAGCTCGGATGCGGCGTCACCGATCTGGCGGCGACCGGATACCAGCTCAACGACGAGTAGTCCGTTGGTCACGTACCAGAGCCCATCGTCTGGAGCGCCGGGCTGGGTGATTTCCATCCGCGACTTGTCGAAGTACTGGACAATGCGTTGTCCGCCGGGGGATTCGACGTATGGCTCGTAGCTGAGACCGGAGACTGCCGCCGGCCCCCACATCCACGTCCTCGCGACCTTGCCCGCCGCGATCGGCTCGTCGGTCCGCGACCAGACGCGCTGAAATGGCGCCAGCTCCGACGCGGCAGCCTGCGCTTCACTCCCACCGCCCGGTATCTGGAGCATGATGATCTGGGCCGTGACCAGCAAGGTAGCAGCCAATGCAGCAACGCGTCGTATAGATGATGACGACATGCGTGCTTTCCCTCTCGGCCCTCGCCGCCGTGACAAGAAACCACGATGATCTGTTGATGAGTTCGTTTCCCCAGCCCACTCTAAGCGGAGAAGATTGCGGTCGTCAAGCGCTGAATGCGCGTCTCATGATGTCTTCAGCACATCGCCGCGGGTGATGATGCCGAGAGGAACCTCGCCAATCGTGCCGTTTTCGGTGATGACGACGGCGGCAACCCGTTCGTCACGCAGGAGATCGATGGCCTCGCTCGCGGCGCTGTGGCGCGAGAGCACGCCGG
>CALMXF010000294.1 GCA_937870985.1 uncultured Chloroflexota bacterium | reverse complement strand
CGCGTCCCGCCAGCCGTCGCAGCCACCCGGCGCGCCGACGACGAGCCCGCACGGCGTTGAATGCCGCGTTCGTTCCAACCCGTAGCAACCAGGCCCGCACATTGGCGGACTCGGTCGCCTCGATCGGACGCAGGTAAAGTCGCAGAAACGTTTCCTGCGTCAGCTCCTCTGCCTCGGCAGCGTCGCCGACAATCCGCGCGACGACACCATAGACGAGCGGATAGTAGCGAGTGAACAGCGCCTCGAACGCCCGCGCGTCTCCGCCCCGCGATTCGCGTAGCAGCGTGTGATCGCTGGGGTCGGATGCTTTCGTGTCGATCATCGTCGCGGTCACCCGGCTGGCCGGCCTCTCGTCGTCAGCAGTCATGTCCGTCCCTGCTACCGATATAACACCGTCCATGTCCGATATGTGACAATGCCCGACTGGTTGCGCCGCAGTGATCTGGAGGATGGCGTGTCGACCCTGAATCCGCCGGGCGGTGATCCGGTCGAAGATCTGATCGATTTTCTCGAACCGTACATCGCGCCGATTATCAGACGAATAAACGTAGACGAATTCACGACCGTGGAGTTCATCCAGGCGATGCAGCTCGACCCGCCGACCGAAGTCGCCTATGAGGAGGCAATCCGCCGCTGGCCGGAAAACAACCCGGACATGGCGAAAATGGTCATCCATGGGCAGGTGATTCCGCAACTGCTGCGTGCCAGCCGTCTTGTCGACTGGAACGGTTACGCATATGGCGAGGATGACCCGTGGGCCGTGGCGGCGTGGTGGAAGAAGATCACGCCAGCCTAGTCGCCAGGCATCGCCGCCAACTCACGCCGCCCCGTTGTCGCCTCGGCAGTTTCCACCGGATGGACTGTCACCAGGTTACTGTGGAAGGTGCTCTGGCCACCGAGATCGGCCAGCGCATCGGACGTTAGCCAGTTGACATTTCGTCCGTCGGCCGCGTTCCGAGCCCATGGTCCCTTTGGCGAAACGACGACTCCGAGCGGCACATCATCTGTGACGATGGCGCGCAGTCTCACTGATCCACGATCGTTAGACACGAGCACGGGCCCGCCGTCGGCAACGCCACGCGCTGCGGCGTCGGCAGGGTTGATCTCCAGATACGGCTCGCCTTCCTTGCGCATCAGCACTGCGAGATTCGCCAGGCTGCTGGACACGTAATGGTGTGCCGCCCCGGATAGCAGGACGAGTTGATCGTCGTCGATACGGCCGGCAAACTCGGCCGGCGGCAGGTACTCCGGGAGGCGATCCAGGCCAGCCATGACCATGGCGTCGCTGGCAAGCTCGACCTTCCCGGACGGCGTCGGGAAGACCCCGTCGCCAAACGGGACCCAGCCCGGCTCGATTGACGCATACGGGATTGTGCCCTCCGACTGAAGTCGCTCCAGCGTCACCCCTGTCAGTAATGGGTTGTGGTCGCGGGTCGCCGAGAGAACCTCATCGATAACCTCCTCGACGCTCTGACGCAGCCACGTATCCTCGTAGCCCAGAGCCTCTGCCAGCGCGCGCATGACGTCCCAGTTAGAACGCGCCTCACCGAGCGGCTCGATGGCCTGATGGTTGTACTGCAGGAAGTGGTGGCCGTAGCCCTTGTGCAGGTCCACCTGTTCCAGCTGCGACGTGGCCGGCAGGACGATGTCCGCGTAATCGGCCGTATCGGTCATAAACAAGTCGTGGACGACAACGAACAGATCCTCGCGCTGGAGGCCCTCAATGATCCTCGACGAGTTCGGGGTCGACGCTGCCGGGTTGCCGTTGAAGACATAGAGGGCGCGAATCGGCGGGTCGGACGTCTCGCCGGTAAGCGCTGCTCCAAGCCGGTTCATATTGATGATTCGCGGCACGGGCGGGCACTCGGATGCATGACCGACCGCCTCGGAATCCCACACCACGTATCCACTCGTGCTGTAGAAGATGCCCCCGCCGAGCATGCCGATATTCCCGGTAATCGCCGCCAGGCTCAACAATGCCCGAACGGTCTGGCCGCCATTGCCGTGGCGCTGGACGCCATCGGAAAACTTGAGGAGCGCCGGCTTCGTTGTCGCGTATTCACGCGCCAGCGCGACAATGACCTCCTCGGCAAGGCCGGTGATTCCCGCAACCCGCTCTGGTGAATACTCCGTTGTTCGCTCGCGAAGCTCACGCCAGCCCAGCGCATGTGTCTCCAGCCAGGCTTCATCGTGCAGTCCCTCGGCAAAGATGATGTTCATCATGCCCAGCGCCAGCGCGCCGTCGGTAGCCGGTTTCGGCTGGAGGTGCAGGTCCGCTGAACGAGCGGTCGTCGTCCTGCGTGGGTCGATGACGATGACCTTCGTGCCAGCCCGCTGAGCGCGGCGCAGAAACGGCATGAAGTGGGGGTTCGTGCTTGCGGGGTTGTGACCCCAGATGATGACGAGATTCGCGTGCTCGACGTCCTGCGCCAGCGGAGCCCACTTGGCGCCGAGCGTCGCGGCGATCGCCGCCGAGGCAGCGGCATCGCAGATCGAGCGCTCAAGACCGCTGGCGCCGATGCGATTGAACAGACGCGCGGCAGTGACGACATTCTGTACCAGGCCGAGCGTGCCGCTGTAGGAGTACGGCAGGATCGCCGCCGGGCCGTCGGTGTCGATAATCTGTTGCCAGCGAGTGGCGATCTCCGCGAGTGCTTCGTCCCATCCAATGCGCTCCCAGCGGCCGGCCCCCTTCGGGCCAACGCGACGCAGCGGGTGCTGAAGCCGGTCGGGGTGATAGACACGGTCGAGATATGGCCGCACCTTCGCGCAAAGCCAGCCCTGAGTAATCGGGTGCGCATCATCAGCTCGAAAGCCAACCGCAACCCCGTCGCGCACATCGACCCACGTGGCACAGGTATCGGGGCAGTCGTGCGGGCACGCTCCTCGGATGTGTATCGTCGGGCTGGTGGTCATGCTGGATCCCTCCGCGCCTCACGCGATGTGTCGTACCGTCGAAGTCTACGACCCGGATCTTGAACGTCAATCAAGTACACTGCGGGCGGTCCACATGGTTGATTCGGGGAGGGGTATCGCAGGCATGGCAGAGGTTCGAGAAGCGGCCGATCACGCGCTGGCCGCGTCGTTCCAGCAGACACGATCGCGAGTTCTGGCCAATGGCGGCATGGTCGCGACGGCACATCCGTTGGCCAGCGCCGCCGGGCTGGACGTGCTCCGTAAGGGCGGCAATGCGATGGACGCGATCGTTGCCGCGGCAATCACGACAGCGGTCGTCATACCGGCGATGTGCGGCGTCGGCGGGGATGCGTTTTTCATCTACGGCCAGGCCGACGGAACAATGACGGCGGTCAATGGATCCGGGATCGCGCCACGAGCACTCTCGCGAGAATATTTCACGTCACGTGGCCACACGCAGATGCCGTTCTTCGGCCCGCTCTCGATGGGTGTTCCCGGCGCGGTTGCAACATGGTTCATCGCGATTGAACGCTTCTGCACCCTGCCGGCGAAGGAGCTATTTGCCTACGGCATTCACTACGCCGAACGCGGATTCCCGCTCTCGGACACCGGCGCCCGGACGATCGAGGCATCGGCGGAGGAGTTGGCAAAGTACCCTGATTCCGCTCGGATCTATCTCGACAACGGGCGCGCGCCACAACCGGGCTGGATCCTTGCAAATCCCGAGCTGGCGCAGTCGCTCCGCATCCTGGCGGAGGAAGGGGCCGACGCGTTCTATCGTGGCGATCTCGGCCGGCGTGTCGCACATGCGATCCGCGAGATGGGGGGCGAGCTGACGGTCGAAGACCTCGCCAGCCACGAGAACGACATCTACGAGCCCATCTCGGTCGATTATCGCGGCTACACCGTCTATCAGACGACGCTGCCGACCCAGGGTCACATCCTCCTCGAAGAGCTGAATATCATCGAGCACGCGGATCTGGCCGGCCTCGGGCACAACAGCGCGGCATCGATCCATCTGATGACCGAAGCAAAGAAGCGGGCCTTCGCGGACCGAAACCGATATTCCCACGACCCGCGTTTCGGCCCCGTGCCGCTCGACACGATGCTATCGAAAGCGTTTGCCGCAGACCGCTTCGCCACGATCGACCCCCAGCACGCGACAAACACGGTCGAGCCAGGCGCGATCCCGGAGACGAACGGCGACACGACCTATCTCTGCGCCGCCGACGCAGCCGGCAACATGGTCTCATTCATCCAGTCGCACTCGGCCGGCTTTGGCAGCCATGTCGTCGCAGGAGACACCGGGATCCTGCTGAACAATCGGGTCGGCCGCGGCTTCAGCCTGGTCGAAGGCCATCCGAATGTCATCGAAGGTGGCAAACGGACGATGCACACGCTCAATTGCTACGCAATCGGTCGCGACGGCAAGCTGCTCTATGTCGGAGGGACACCCGGCGGCGATCAGCAGCCACAGTGGAATATGCAGGCAGTGACGAACCTGCTCGACTACGGGTTGGATGTTCAGCAGACAGTGGAAGCGCCACGCTGGCAATCGTTCCCCGGCACCGACCCGATCAACATCGACAACCCGTTCGAGCTGCGAATCGAATCTCGGGTTGACGCGGATACGATCGAAGCGCTGCGCGCGCGAGGCCACGCGGTCCGCGTCGTTGGACCGTATGCGGCTGGCGGCGCGGCACTGATCATCTACCGAGACCCCGAAACCGGTAACCTGGAGGGTGGAACCGATCCGCGCACCGAGGGAATTGCGCTCGGGCTCTAATCGTCACACCAGCCAGCGGCGGCACGGTTCGCGCGGCTGGTCGCGGAGATTATGTCCTGGAGTACCATTCAGGGGTTGCGCGCCCTATCCGGCCGGCCGCGGCCGGCCGGGCAGGGCAGCGAATAGGGACAGCCGGCGGGCAGGGGATCGTACCTGTCGCGCTCTGGAGGAAGATCTTCATGCACCTCGAGCAGTTACATGGACCAGAAGACCTCAAACAGCTCTCGATTCCCGAGCTCGAGGCATTGGCCCGACAGATCCGCGATGAGATCTACGAAGTCACGAGCAAGAATGGCGGGCATTTCGCATCCAACCTCGGAGCGACCGACCTGATCCTCGCCCTGCACTACGTCTTCGATTCACCAACCGATCACCTCGTCTTCGATGTCGGTCATCAGGCTTATCCCCATAAGCTGGTGACAGGCCGATACGACCAGTTCCCGACGATTCGGACTGAGGGCGGCCTATCGGGGTTTCTCCAACGGGAGGAGAGCGAGCACGACGCGTTTGGCGCTGGCCATGCCAGCACAAGCGTCTCGGCCGCGCTCGGCATGGCAGCCGCGCATCACCTGACCGGGCAACCGGGCCGGGCGATAGCCGTGATCGGTGATGGAGCACTGACCGGCGGCATGGCCTACGAGGCACTGAACAACGCAGGCAGCCTCGGCCTTCCGCTCATCGTCGTGCTGAACGACAACGAGATGAGCATCGCGCCAAACGTCGGCGCGATCCCGAAGTACCTCAATCGCGTCCGCACCGACGAGCGCTACCACCGCGCCAAGGACGAGTTCGAGCGCATTCTGGACAGGTTGCCGCGCGGCGATCTGTTCGTCGAGCTGGGCAAGCGAATGAAGGACTCGTTCAAGGAGTTCGTCTATCACACGATGATCTGGGAAGAGCTCGGCTTCACCTATATCGGGCCAGTCGATGGACACAACATGGGCGACCTGATCGAGGCGTTCGAGCAGGCAAAGCAGGTGGATGACCCGGTCTTCGTTCATTGCGTTACTGCCAAAGGCAAGGGGTTCGACTGGGCGGAGAGCGATCCGTTCAAGCACCACGCGGCGAAGGTCGCTACGCCGGCGAACACGGCGCCGCAACCGCCGAAGTTCCAGGATGTCTTCGGCGAAACGCTGACCGAGCTAGCGACAGCGAACGACCGAATCGTTGCGATCACCGCGGCAATGCCAGATGGCACCGGCCTGTTGCCGTTCGCCAGAAGTCATCCGGATCGATTCTTCGACGTCGGGATCGCCGAACAGCACGCGGTCACCTTCGCCGCCGGTCTGGCGACACACGGTCTTCGGCCAGTGGTAGCGATCTATTCGACGTTCCTGCAGCGCGCGTACGATCAGATCGTTCACGATGTCTGCATCCAGAATCTGCCGGTGGTATTCGCGATGGATCGGGCCGGCCTCGTCGGTGACGACGGCCGGACGCATCACGGCGTGTTCGACATCTCGTACCTGCGCTGCCTGCCGAACATGGTCATCATGGCGCCCAAGGATGAGGCAGAGCTTCGCCACATGTTGCGGACCGCCGTCGAGCACGAGGGAGGGCCGAGCGCGTTGCGCTATCCCCGCGGGTCCGGAACGGGCGTCTCGATCGCCGAAGAGCCGCATGTGCTGCCGATTGGTCGAGGCGAGATCATCCGCGACGGCAAGGACGTGACGCTCATCTCCTGCGGCACGATGGCGCTCACTGCCGAACGGGCAGCCGACTCGCTCGCAGAAGCGGGCATCTCGGCGGCAGTAGTAAACGCCCGCTTCATCAAGCCACTCGATGAGACGCTGATTCTCCGAATGGCGCGAAAGACTGGCGCGGTGGTAACGATTGAGGAAGGCGCGGCGATCGGGGGCTTCGGCTCGGCAGTGCTTGAGCTGCTCGCGCGTGAGCACGTGCAGATCCCTGTCCACGTGCTGGGCATTCCCGACCGCTTCTTCGACCACGCCTCGCAGACATCATTGCGCCGACAGGCGGGTCTGACGCTGGAAGACATCGTGGCGGGCGCGCGGACGGTCGTCGCGCAGCGCGCGGCTGTCCCGACACGCTGACCGTCGGGGTGAGTGAGCCGCTGCCGATCCTTCGCCGATGGCTCGATGAGCATGCGATCCGGCTCGACGATGGTGCTACCGCGCAGCTGACACAGTATCTTCATCTGCTGCTTGAGGCCAACAGCGTGATGAATCTCACCCGCATCTCCGATCCGGACGCGGCGCAGATTCGCCTCCTGGCGGACTCGCTCGACTTGCTCCGGGTCATCCCGGATGACGCGCGGACGCTGGTGGATATCGGATCCGGTGGCGGCGTTCCGGGCCTGCCGCTCGCGATCGGCCGGCCGAGTCTGCGCGTAACGCTGGTAGACTCCACCGCCAAGAAGGTCCGCTTCCTCAATGAGACCGCCCGGAACATCGGGCGCGACAACGTTGTGGCCATCCATTCGCGCGCCGAGGATCTTGGGCGCGACCGGCAGTATCGCGAACGATTCGACGTCGCAACGGCGCGGGCAGTCGCCCGACTCGTCACACTCGTCGAGCTGATACTGCCGCTCATTCGGCCCGGCGGCGTGGCAATTCTGCCGAAGGGGTCCGCCTCCGATGAGGAGCTTGCGGAGGCGGACTATGCGATTCGCCTGCTCGGCGGGCGGGCGCGTCCGACGCTCGACGGTCGTGTCGAGGGCACCAGGATCATCATCGTCGACAAGCTCAAGTCGACCCCGGCGCAGTTCCCTCGGCGCACCGGCGTACCCAACTCGACGCCACTGGTGGATCCACAGAACTAGCGGCCCGCACCACTCAGGGCAGTTGCCAGTACTGCGACTGCTGCGCCCGGATGGCGTCGAGGGCCGCGCGAGCATCGAGCCCGACTTTGGTCGTCTGTGGCCAGTGCAGGCTCAGGTCATCCTCCATCGGCTCCTCGAGCGATGACCGGTAGCCGGCCAGCGTCTCGATGATCGCCAGCGTGCAGTACGGCGCGTAGATCTCCGCGTAGCCGCCCTCCTGAGCGGCAACAAGCCGGCCATCACAGCATTCCTCGGCCAGATCCATCATCATCTGCGTCATCCGACGATAGCTCCCGGTCGTCAGGCACATCCGGGAGAGCGGGTCGGAGTTCGATGCATCCTGGCCGCACGAGAGCAAGATCAGTTCCGGAGCGAACTGGCGGGCGATCGGGATAACGATCTCCTCAAGCGCCGCGATATACGTGGCAGTCCCGGAGCCGGCCGGCAGTGGCAGGTTTATCGTCCGCCCAACGCCTTCGCCCTCACCAACCTCCTCGATCAATCCGGAGCCTACCGGGAACACCTCTGTCTGATGGAGCGAGACAAACAGCGTATTCGGGTCGTCGTAGAAGATGGTGTGCGTCCCGTTGCCGTGGTGAACGTCCCAGTCGACGATGAGGATGCGCCCGACGCCGTGCTGCCGTCTGGCGTGGCGGGCGGCAATCGAGACGTTGTTGAAGATGCAGAAACCCATCCCCATATCTGGTGTCGCGTGATGGCCGGGTGGTCGCACCAGCGCGTAGGCCCGACGCACATCGCCAGCCATCACGGCGTCGACGGCAGCCATGACGCCCCCCGCCGCCAGCCGCGCAATATCGTATGACCCGCG
>CALMXF010000293.1 GCA_937870985.1 uncultured Chloroflexota bacterium | reverse complement strand
GACCGGGCGGTGACGCCGATCACGACGGCCGGGAGCAGCGGCAGCGCCAGTGTCGTCAGATCGAGCGGCAGGTCGTCGTAGCGCACGAGGCACAACCAGGCCAGCAGCGCCGCCGCAACCAGCCAGACCAGCGCCGGACCGGCCAGCCGCGAGCGCAGGAACAGCACGGTCAGCCTCACGGCAGATCGGCCAGCGTCAGCCGACCGGTGCGAAGGTCGGCGAAGTGAGTCTCGAGCCAGTCACGTTGCTCGGCTTCGGTGAGTACGGCGAAGCGTTCGCCAGCGTCACAGGCCGACTCGCTAGGGAAGCCCATCCCGAGATCGAGGGGATCGACAGACATCCCACACATCGTGTGACCGCCGATGCGAGCCAGCAGCCAAACGCCGATCGCGTGCTGCGCCTCGTTCTCGATCCGTCCATACTGTCCCAGCGTAGATTCATCCGCGACGAGTTGATCGACACAGCCGTCAACGACAACGCGGGTGCCGTCATTACGTCCAGTGCCAAAGCCGATGTTGCGACACTCAACTGGCGAGGCTATGCCCGGCAAGCCTCGCAACGGCGCGACGAGATGCTCGGCATCGAGGACTGCGCGATCCAGCCACGGCTGGAACTGAGGATGAACGCAAACAACGACATCATCACCGCGGCAGACCGGCTCCGGCGCTGTGTATTCCTCGGCCGCGATCGTGTTACCCCAACCGTCGACCAGGCGATTGTTCGCGTAATCCCAGCGCGGCACGCCGGCCCAGATCATGACCACGGTACCGACGACCGGCACGATCGCGAGCGCCAGCAGCGCACCACGGACCAGATCGCGCCGCTGCGCCAGCCAGAGCGCGGCGATAGCGGTGAACGTCAGGCCGGCATAGAGGAGCGCCTGCCACGGCGCGGACCGCTCGGTGACGTTGCTGACCGCCAGCAACGTTGGCCAGGTCGAGCGCTGCGTGCCATCGCCCATGGCCGCCATACTGTTCGCGACGAACATCTGCCCGCTGAAGGCGACGACCGCGACGATCGGCGCGGTGAAGCGCGAGGCCGACAGGTAGCCGGCCAGATAGCCCCAGGCTGCGAAGGCGAGCAACGCGACTTCCGCGATGGCAACGGACCAGAACTCCGGCCCGCCCCACGTCGCGTGCGGCGTCGTTCGGGCGAACATGTAGACCGCAACGACGACGTAGGCCAGCAACGCCCAGACGGCCGTCGCGAACCAGCGGGTCAGGTGTCGGGAGAGTGTCGGATGTGGCGTCGTCGAGAGCAGATCGGTGATGGCCCGGCGACGGTCATTGCCCGCCATCCAGGCCGCCGCGCCAGCGATGGCCGGCCCCGCCAGCGGGACAACCGATTTCCGTAACAGTTCGTTCGTGCTCGACCAGAGGTACGGCTCCCAGAGTTGCGCATCGATCAGGTACCACGCGCCAAGCAGGATCACCGGGACGAGCAGCAGCGCCGCGTTGTGGCGCGCCTCGATGGCGAAGAGTCGCAGCGTAGTCATCCGCGCGCTCCTGTCAGCACGCGTGTATAGCCACGCTCCAGCGCCGAGTCGCCGATGCCACCGTCGCCGAGCTGGCTGAGCTCGTCGGGCGTGCCACGAAAGACGATCCGTCCACCGTCCAGCAACGCCATAGCGGTACAGGCGGCGGCGACGTCCTCGATAAGATGGGTGCTGATGATGACCGTGGCATGCTGGCCGGCATCCCGTAGCAGGGCGCGAAAGAGAACGCGCTGTTCGGGGTCGAGGCCGGCGGTCGGCTCGTCAAGCAGCAGCAGGTCGGGATCGTTGACGATCGCCTGAGCGATGCCAACCCGCCGGAGCATGCCGCCGGAGAGCGTCTTCAGCTTCGACTTCGCCCGGTCCGCCAGCCCGACCCGCTCGATCGCCCGCGCGACCGCCGGACGAACCTCATCGGCCGGCATCTCCTTGAGCAGCGCGAAGTACTCAACGAACTCGAAGACGGTGAAACCGGGGTAGTAGCCGAGGTGCTGCGGGAGATAGCCGAGCCGGCGACGGATCGCGGTCCGCTCGCTTGATCGACGCGGGTCGTGGCCGAGGAGCTGCAGCTCACCGCTCGCCGGCGACAGCACGGTGGCCAATGTCCGCAACAGCGTCGTCTTGCCAGCGCCATTCGGGCCGAGCAGGCCGACGACACCGCCGGAGATCTGCAGGTCGATCCCGTTCAGGATCGTCGTGCGGCCGATTCGTTGCGTCAGGCCGCGCGCGGCGACGCTTGG
>CALMXF010000292.1 GCA_937870985.1 uncultured Chloroflexota bacterium | reverse complement strand
TCCCCGACACCGACGACGAAGGCGACGACCTAGACGAGCCGGAGGAGACAGAGCGGCCTCGATGAGCCGGCCGCGGCGTCAATCGCCGACGACGGACGATGTCGCCCCTGCGAGCTCGGGCGTCCGGCCGGCTGGAACTGGCAACGCCTCGATCGGCCGCTCGCGGATGACAAACGTCGCGACCGCTGCAGCGACGCCCATCGCGACGTTGGCGAGCAGCGACGCGTGATAGTTGCCGGTGATGTCGTAGTCGAGGCCGGCCAACCACGCCCCGACGCCGGAGCCGACGTTCATGGCGGTGAAGATGAAGCCGAAGATCGTCGCTAGCGACGCGCGCCCGTAGATATCTGCCGCCATTGCCGAGGCCAGCGGGGTTGTCGATGTCCAGGAGATCCCGAGGACGACTGCCGCCAGGAAGATGCCAGGAATCCACGATCCGACTGCCAGCAGGATCAGAAATGACAGCCCGCGCAGGAAGTAGGTCAGCGCCAGCATCTGGCGATGGCCGGCCCGATCCGAGAGGAAGCCCATCACGATCGCGCCGATGATGCTGCAGGCGCCGACGACCGAAAGGGCCAGTGATGCAGTCGTTTGCATCGTGTGGGTCGAATGCTCGGGCATGTCGGTCAGATACGGGATCATGTGGACCGAGGTGAATGCCATCGTGAAGCCGCAGACGAACATGCCGAACGAGAGCTGCCAGTAGGCCGGGGTCCGGATTGCCCTGCCGAGCGTCACCTTCGGCCGATTGTCGATCTGCCCATCACGGCCGCGGGCCGGCCGGTCTCGCGGGGCGTCGCGGACGAAGAGGATCGCGATCGGCAGGATCAGCACCAGCAGCGCGATGGAGATCGCCAGGTAGCTGGCGCGCCAGCCCCAGTGCATGAGGATGACCGTGGCGATCGGGACGATCAGCAGCTGGCCGTAGGCCGAGCCGGAGGTCGCCATCGACAGCGCCAGCCCGCGGCGCTTTTCGAACCAGCCGTTGACCAGCGCGGTGGTGTTGACCGGCGAGGTTGCGGCGAAGCCGAATGCCGCGAGCAGCCCGTAGAACACATAGACCTGCCAGAGGCTATGGACGACCGTCATCGGCAGCATCGCTAGCGCGGTGATGATGACGCCAGCGATCAGGATGCGTCGCGAGCCGTAGCGGTCCACTATCCAGCCAACGATCGGCTGTAGCAGCGAGAGCGCGACGACGCTGATCGTCACCGCGAGCGCCATGTCGGCGCGATCCCAGCCGAACTCGTCGCTCACCGGCTTGAGCACGACCCCGAACAGGAACCGCCCTCCGGAGCTGATCGCGAGCGTCAGCATCACGGCAATCACGACGACCCAGCCGGTATAGATACCGAAGATCGACCGGTCGTTTTGTGGCTCGGGCATGTAGCGACGGCCCTTCTACAGGTGTTCATGCGTGCGGAGTCGGGGTTCGGACGCCGTCTCTGACGAGATAACGAGCCTCTTGACGGCGAGAACGTCTATCATCATAAGTGATGATAACCGCGTTCTATCGGATTCCGAGGCGTATGTGCCGGTGGAATTGCTCGGTGGCGCGGTCTGCCGTTGTGTAAAACAGGTGGAGTAACTGTCGATGGAGATCCGTGAACTGGTCGATCTGGCGATCCGAAACTACGGAGAGCTCGAACAGGTCCCGCTGGCCGACGACATCCCCGAGGACGTCGCCTACCTGGCAACGCCAAGCCGGCTGGGCTTCGCGCTCGGCTGGGTCGTTGCCAACGCGGTCGTAACAGCGCGCTATGCCACCTCGGGGATCGACGCGCTGCCCGTCTATCATCCCGAGCATGGATGGGATCGCTTCCTGCTCACTCGCAGGACGACGGGGAAGACGTTTGCGAACGAGATCGCCAATCGCTTCGGGATGCTGATGATCGACGGGAAGAACCCGCCCCGGCTGACAGAGCCAGGCGGCGAGGAGCGCATGGCGCTCGGCAAGGCGCTACGCGACGACCCGGGTAAGGCGGTTATCGAGGTTGTCCGCGAGGTCCAGGCCGCGTCGCTGATGCCGCTCGATCTCGGCATGCGATGGCGCGACCGCCAGCGCAACTACCCTCGGCTCTACGCCGCCGTCACCGAGCTGATCATCGAGCATCCTGGCGTCGTGGCCGCCCGCGAGATCTACGTCGACGACCAGCAGGTCGATGGCGCCTTCCACCCACTCTACCTCCATGGCGCAGCGCCAGAGCCTGCGATGCTCTACGACTGGTTCCTCATTCAGTACGCAGACCGTGCCGCGTTCTTCCGCACCCACGGCGGCCAGTCGATCTATGAGACCGCGCGGGGCGGCTGGTCGACTGTCAAGCATCAGCTGTCGGACGAGGAGTCGGTCGAGGGAATGAAGCAGCGCATGAAGGCCTGGCTTCGCATCGAGGGGGAACCTGACCAGTCGGCGAAGGACTAGTCGGATCTGATATCATACCCCCGGGGGGTATCATCGACCCGAAAGGAGCCTGACCCAATGACGACGACACGACCATCGCGGCTTGCCGGCTACCGCCAGCGACGCGACGAGTTCATGCGCACCGGCGAGCACTCGCCGCTGACCGATACGCAGAAGGCTGGCTTCGTTCCGCTGGATTACTTCGAGGAGGATCCCAGCCTGGCTCTCGTGCTAGAGGTCGACACCGACATCCCGCACGATCCGGTCGAGCTGCCGACGACGACCGGCGAGAGCCGTGAATACGTGCCCCACGGACGGATCACCTTCGAGGTGGAGGGCCAGCAGGCGACGCTCACGGTCTATCGGGAGCCAGAGCGCGGGCGATTACTGATCCCATTCCGCGATACGACGAACACCGTCGAGACCTATGGAGCAGGCCGCACCGTCGACCCGCAGGAGCGGCCGGACGGCCGGCTGTCGGTCGATTTCAACTACGCCTACGCGCCGTACTGCCAGTACAACGACAACTGGGTCTGCACCGTCCCGCCGATGGGGAACTGGCTGAAGGTCCCGATCCGGGCCGGCGAGAAAACCTACCCGAACAAGGAGTCCAGCGAGGGATAAGGGACTGGTAGGGGCGAACCTCGTGTTCGCCCCCTACCAGGGTCGCCGGCTCAATCCTCGGCGGTGATGATCTCGGCGAGCTTCGCCGGGTCGATGCTGCCGCCGCTGATCATGGCGATGCTGCGATCGTCGCCGTACTTCGTCGCGGCGGCGGTGGCCAGCGCGCCGGCCCCCTCGGCAACGAGCTTGTTGCGCAGCGCGAGATGCCGGATCGCCCGGATGACATCGTCGTCCGAGACCGTCACGATCTCATCCACCAGGTCGCGCAGCAGCGGGTACATCTCGGGGAACATGAAGCTGACCGCGACGCCGTCGTAATCCCCGATGCCCGCGCTGACTCGCAGCTCGAACCGGCGATTGAACGCGATGTCGATGCCCAAACCCAGGCCGAACAGCAGGTCGCTGTCTCCACTGCCGAACGCGGGCACCAGCACCCAGATGAGATCGAACTCCCACAACGAGAACAGGTTCTCAAACGACACCGGCGGCGGCAGTGGGCGGCCCGTCAGAAGTTCGGCGGGGGTCGGATTCGCCGTATCGATCGCGGGGATCTCAGGAACGGGGGTCGGAGTTCGCGCCAGTGCGGCGGCCACGCC
>CALMXF010000291.1 GCA_937870985.1 uncultured Chloroflexota bacterium | reverse complement strand
GCCCGGCGCGGGCGATACTGCTGGCCGTCACGCGCCATCGCCTCGGTTCAGCGCGGCCGCGAGCAGGCGTTCGGCCTCTGCGTCCGCGTTACTTGCAAGCTGGTCGCCAGCCAGCGCCATAGCGTCCGCATCGTCGGCCGCCAGAGCCTCGGTGATCTCGTCTTCTGAAAGCCCGTCCTGTTGCATCAGAAAGCGCCGGCTGTAGCCGCGGCCGCGTTTGAGCGCCTGCGTCTCCGCCTTCATCTTGTCGATCTGCGCCTCTTCCTCCTCGGACAGAGGGATGACCGACCGCTTCTCGAATGTGTGGTCGAGCTGGCCGGCCTCGAACGCTCCGAGAGACTGAAAGCCCGGCAGCTTGTGCCGCGACCCGAGAGTCAGGCCCATCTGGTTGGCCCGAATCAACGCCGCCTCAGCAGTGCCGCGCGCTTCCTCAGCGTTGGAAATTGCCGCGGTCAGCATGAAGCGGATTGCCTTGCCGGAAAGCTCGCGTGCGTCGGCAATCTGGTAGTACGCCAGCTCAGGCAGGTCGGTCTGCTGGAGGTGCGCAAGGTGCCGGTCGAGCGCCTCGATATGGGCAGAGAAGTTGATGTTCGACAGGATGTCCTCAATGCGCCACCCCCCCGGCACAACCCAGAAGGACTTGCCGTTGAGCTGCACAATTCCCGCGTCATCAAGCCGGAGCTTCGGCGCGGGCATCGGCAGCCCGTCACCGTCACGCATTCCGGCCCCAACGAGCTGCTTGTCCGGCGTGCCGTACTGGTAGAGACGTCGGTGTCCCTCGGTCGCCATCCGGTTTGCCTCGTGCGCCTTGACCAGCGCCGTCGTGACGGCCGCTACGCCACGCTTCTGGCCAATGTCCCGGAACTTCGAAAAGACAAACGGGATGAAGTCGATCCCGAACGACGCCATCGTCGCTTCACGATCCGGCGTCCCGAGATCACGCAGATCGGCCGTTGCGCCACGGTTGTGCTCCCAGACTCGATAGAGCCCAGCCACCTTGTCCCACACCTCGGTATGGGTGTACGGCTCGACCGTGTCCCCGGCGCGGCGCTCACGTGGCACATCCAGCCGGACATAGGTCAGGTAGTCGCGTTCGTCCGTGTCAAAGTCGGTCAGGAAGTCCGGATCAATCAGGTCGAAGTACACACGCCGCACCGCGCCAGCCGCGTCCGAACGCGTCGCGACCTTGATGAGGCTATCGCCCAGCATCGCGGCGTTGCGGGCGTAGACCTGCTTCTGGCTGTTCCAGTTCGACCAGCCCCATAGCTCGTGGATCGCGGCGACCAGTTCGTCAGGGCTCGCGACGCCACTGCCCGGCGCAACGGGCAAGGCGTCAGGCAGCGTCCCCGGCCACATCGTCGCTGCGTAGAAGTTCACGACAGCGGCAACCGGATTGCGCAGGCCGAGAATCAGATGATCGGAGCCTGCCTCCTGTCCAGCCCAGTCGTTGAAGTACAGCGCACGCAACATCTCGTAGGTTGCATGGTGATCGACTTTCGGCGCGTCGCCATGCAATGGACGCATCAGACTGTAGTCCGCGCCGTCGGCGGCGAAGAGCGCGCGAGCAGCGTTCACCGCGCCGCGGACGGCCGCATCAATCAGGGCCAACGGTCTCACCTCCTGTCTGTGCATCGTCAGGATCGCGGAGATAGTTCCGGAAGAAAAGCGCCAGCTGGACGAACGCGTCCGACTGATCGCGGAACGCCGCCTGCGGCAGATCGTACAGCTCTCGTTCGAAGGCCGGCAGCCACGGAGTGTCGATGTGCGGCCTCGGCAGCCAGACTCGCCCGGCTCGCATTGCGCGCGACGCCTGCACCGCGCGTTCGTCCTTCGACAGACGCGGCGTAAACCGGTGGATTCTCTCGCGGAGTCCATCGGGCGCGCTAACTCGGAGTTGCTGCACCGCAGCCTTGCCCGACGCGGCGTACTCGATCACCACGCCACTATCGTCCGGCCACTCCCGGTCGAGCAGCCGCCAACTGTCAGCCATCTGGACGATGACATCCAGCAGATCGGACGACAGCAGGTTCGCAAACTTCACCCGGCCACGCCAGACGTTGCGGATCAAAAGCGCGTAGCCGCCCCGCCACGGGACGATGTCACCGGTAACGCACGAGGAGTAGGCAGCCTGGCTCGTTTCCTCCCAGGCTGTGTCCCATGACTGAAAGCGCGCTACAGCACGCTCCTCCCACATCGGATCGTCGATATCGTAGCGCGCGCGACCGTGCCACCACTCGGGGAGGATGATCTTGTCGCCGCGCTGTCGCACTTCGTGCTGCGCCTCAGCCAGAAAAGCCGGCAAGCCCCAGTCGTCGATCTGCTGCTGGCAGACTGCAAGGCTCTGGCCAGCCCAGGTTGCGCTGCCATCAACGATACGTGGCCGGTCGCCCTCCTCATCGACCGAAAGATCCTGGACGGCTGGAATCGGGCCGGAGATAATCCGGTCACGGAGAAACGGCGCGGCGAGGTCTCCCTCGGTCGTAGACAGGCGCGCGAACATGCCGTCGGAGATGATGAGATTCTGAATCGCCAGAGTCGCCACGTCGGTCGAGCCGGCCGGAAGGAGCGTCTTGGTGAACGTCCCGATCTTCTTCTGCGTCGCCTCGGGCGTGTCGCCCAGCTCATCCACGTCATCAAGAATCAACAGGTCAGGCCGCTGACTTTCGAATTTCACCCCGCGTGTGCCGGTGCGAAGCCCGACGGCATCAACGACGAACCCGGACGCGGTGGTAAGGCGGTTGCGTCGCCAGCCACGGGACGAGCCGAACTTGTTGACCGCCGGCGACGCCATCTCCGGGTAGTAGCGTTCGACCTCCGGCGAGGTCAGGAGCGCGGCGATTGAGTCGAGGTGTTTTTCGGCCTGTTCTTGCGATCCAGCAATGTAAAGCGCGTAACGCCGCAAGCCCAGCGCCCCCAGCGCGGCGGTGGCCATCTCGGCACTGGATGAATTGTGTGTCGGGATCATCCCTTCGCCTGCGAGGTAGAGATGGTCAGTGCCAGCAACGGTGATGCACCGGACGGGCTGGTCTGGCACGGGCTCGATGTTCGTGATGTATCGCAGGCGCGGGGACAACGACATTGCACGCGAGCTCGTCTCTTGCAGCGCGTCGTGCTTTCTCGGAAGGCGATGCAGAGTCAAGCCTGATGCGGGTATGCGCACGTCAAACACCGGGCCGCAGTCGCGGCCGCGCAATGTCGCGCGCCCCTCGCTGACTGACGGTCGTAGCCCCAAACTGCGCGCAAGCTCAGCAGCACCTTGCGCGATACGGCCATTCGTGGTTGTCAACACAGACGCGGCCGCATGATGAACGCTGCCATCAGCGTCTAATAAGCCCTGCAACAGGGCGAGCCGTTGGTCGCGGCCGGCGCGAAGATACGGTGCGGGGATATGCTTATCGTGGAGCACACCAACCGCTCGCAGTTGTGGACGCAAGCCGATTAGCTGAAGTGAATATGCTGTCTTCCGCGCGTGGACGCGCGCCTCAAAGCCTCGATTGATGAGCAGCGGCAGCGTATCGTCAAGGTCGTCCCCGCCGATGGTGATCGTTCCGCCCGAAGAGTGTCCGTCTCCTAACCAGTATCCGAGAAGATACGCATCAATCGGCAGTTCCGTGTCGGCCAGCGCTAGCGGCTGCGTCACCGGGATTGCGAACTGCCTCTCTCCGCGGTGGACAAGTCCGGCGTCAGCAATTTCCGCCGTCGTCAGCGTTCGCGCCTGTGCCTGAGGATAGGTTCCGCTCTCCGGCTCAACGAATGAGAGGCGCCCTCGGTACGCTCGCAGCGGGCCTCCGACGAGCGGATCACCATATTTCTGTTGTCTGGCCGCATGCCCCGCGCACAGCCGTGCGCCTCTTGCCCATCCGCCGCATCCTTCAACGCGGCATCGCCGACGCGGGGGGCGCCCGATGCCCTTCCATGACGGCCAGCTCTCAACGATGCCCCCTTCGTACGCCTTCATCTGGCGTCGAGCAGAGAGATCAAGCACCGTCCACAGGTGGTCATCCGACGCGACGATCGACGTGCCATCATTGAATACCACGCGGCGGCACGGCAGCGTCTGGACCGCGCTCACGGCGGTAACAGTTGACGGCATTCCGAGATGGTCGAAGACAGTATCGCCCGGCCGCAGGTCGCCCATCGCTTTCCAGCCGTCCGGTGTCGCTATCGGAGTATTGACGGCCAGCGCTTTCCCGCCACCGCGCGGCCAGATGCCGCAGAACGGGCGCGGGCGGACGCCGCGTTCGATCTCCCAGACCCACTGCCAGAAGTCCTCGTGGTGCGAGGCGAACGTCGCAACCTCCGGGAACATCGCCGCCAGCCAGTCGCGCCAGTCGCGCTCGAACGGGTGGCTATTCCGTGTCGTTTGCCGGCTGGAGTGCGGCGAGAAGTCGAACAGTCTTGTCGTGCAGGACTCCGTGAAGGATGGCAAGGTCACTGGCGTTTTGTTGTCGTAGCCAGTCCTCATCACGGGCGAATCGAGCCTGAGCCGATAGCGTCGTGATTGCTTCGTGGAGATATCCAAAGACGAGCTCACCTAGATCGTCCTTTTTTCGGGGGTCGCCAATGATGTTGTCGCGTCGCAATTGCTGCCGCCATGTGCGGATTGTCGCGACGGGAATACCCATCTCGCTGGCGACCTGCGAGGCCGGCTTCCCGGTCGCAAGAAGCGCAACAGCGCGCGCCTTGATCTCAGGTGCGTGCGGACGGCCGCTTCCTGGCGCGCCCACACGCTACGTGCCCTCGGTTGTGGCCATGGTCTTGTTCATGTTACTCACCGCCATGAGCGATATCGCTTTCAGTGCTGCCACCAGTGTAGCATGTGGGGTCGGTAGGCTTTTCGTGGCCGGCCTTCCCATGGCGTTCGGCGACGAACCGCTGGTAGTCGCTCATGAGGCGCGCCACTGCCTCATGCAATCGAGCGGTGACATCGTAGTTTCTGGACAGTACTTCATCCATCGTCTCAGCGGCGTACTTACGAGGCAACTCCTCGATAAGCCAACGATATATCTCAGCGCGCTGCT
>CALMXF010000290.1 GCA_937870985.1 uncultured Chloroflexota bacterium | reverse complement strand
GACAACGGCGCTCCACTACGTGCGGCTCACTCTTGCGTATCAGGGTGAGCGCTGGGGTTCACCCGTTATTTCGGCCAGTTGCGCCAGCATGATCGCGGGGTCAGTCGCAGGGAGCTCGCATGTGTAGTTGCGACAGACGTAGACGGTGGCTTTATCTTCGATTCGTGGCCGATCCGCCAGCAGTGGAACGACGAGGGCCGCCCCACCGTCCGGATCGCCGAGGGCAATGACGGCGCGTGGCAGGAACATCTCCCGCAGTGGAGTCAGCAGTAACCCAGCGTCGATGAGATCACCGCTGATGGCGACCTCGGCGATCGGGCCGACGGCGAGATCGGCGGCGCAGAGAAGCCGGCCATAGCCGAGCGCGTTACCGGCCGCATGCGGCGCCAGGCCGCTGAGCACGCCTCTGGCGATTCGGGTCAGATCGATATCGCCGGTCAGATGGGCCAGGCGAAGCAGGACATCGCAAGCCACGCTGTTGCCGCTGGGGGTGGCGTTGTCGCTGAAATCGCGGGGCCGGCCGATGAGCGCGTCACCGGTGGCACGGGCATCGTAGAAGGCGCCGTCGACGTAGAACTCGTCCAGCATCGTGCGAGACACCTGATCGGCGAGCACGACCCAGGCGGGATCGAATGTCGCCTGCCAGGTCGCGAGGAGACCGTCGATGAAGTTGGCGTAGTCCTCGAGATAGCCGGGGATGCGCGCCTCGCCACGCATCCAGACACGGGCGAGCTGTTTGCCGTCCCAGAGACGGTCGCGGACAAAGGCGGCATTTGCGACTGCGGCTTGTCGGTAGCGCGCGTTGTCGAATGCCCAGGCGGCGGTCGCAACGGCCCGGAGCATCATCCCGTTCCAGGAGGTCAGCACCTTGTCGTCGCGGCTGGGGTGGACGCGAGCGGATCGGGTGTTGAAGAGCCGCTGGCGCGCGGCAGCGAGGTCACCTTCACGCCAGCGGAGGCGATCTTCAGCGCGCGCGATCGAGAGGACGTTCGAGCCCTCGAAGTTGCCGCGCTCGGTGATATCGAGAAGCGCGATGACATCGGTCGCCAGGGGATCATCGTCGAGCGCAGCGCGGATCTCGGAGGGGGTCCAGGCGTAAAATCTGCCTTCCTCGCCTTCGGTGTCCGCATCCTGGGTAGCGTGGAAGCCGCCGTCCGGGTCGGTCATCTCGCGCAGGACATAGTCGACCGTCTCGGTCGCGATCGCGCGGTGGAACGGATCGCCCGTGACCTGCCAGGCGATCGTGTAGAGATGGGACATCAGGGCGTTGTCGTAGAGCATCTTCTCGAAGTGCGGGACGAGCCAGACAGCATCGACGGCATAGCGATGGAACCCACCGCCAATCTGGTCATAGATGCCGCCACGGCCCATCGTGTCGAGCGTGTGCTCGACCATGCGCAGGGCCTGCTCGGCGCCAGTGCGTTGGTGGACTCGGAGAAGCAGCTCGAGCGCCATCGGTGACGGGAACTTCGGCGCTCCGCCGAACCCACCGTTGACACGGTCATACTGGGTAGAGAGATTTCTGGCGGCTTCGTCAAGGAGACCCGGGGTGAGCTGCCCTTCATCGGGCATCGCCTCGAACTGGGCCTGCAGCGCGACGGCGACGCGGTCGGCTCCGGCCGCGACCTCCGTCCGGCGCTGCTCCCACGCCTCGTGGACGGCGAGCAAAATACGGGAAAAGCCGGGCATCGAACCGCGATCGGCCGGCGGGAAGTAGGTCCCAGCGTAGAACGGCTTACCACCCGGGGTGAGGAACACCGTCATCGGCCAGCCGCCGTGGCCAGTGAGGAGCTGGGTGGCAGTCATATAGATCGAGTCGAGGTCAGGACGTTCCTCGCGATCGACCTTGATGTTGATGTAGAGCCGGTTCATCAGCGCGGCGATCTCGTCGTTCTCGAAGCTCTCGTGGGCCATTACATGACACCAGTGACACGCGGAGTAGCCGATCGACAGCAGGATTGGCTTGTCCTCGGCGCGGGCGCGCTGGAGCGCCTCGTCACTCCAGGGATACCAGTCGACCGGATTATCGGCGTGCTGCAACAGGTAGGGGCTGGTTTCGCGGGATAAGCGGTTTGGCACCGGGAGCTCCTTCCGGCCTGGTCATTCATCGGCGTCGGCAGGCGAGAATCTGACGGCATTCAGAGCATACGACGCGGCGGCAGCGGAAGCGCCACCACCGGCCCTCATCTCGACTCGGCAATGACCTCGGACAGGATCGACTGGAGGATCGGAAGCACCGGCGACTCGCGTTGGGGACGGTGGCCGGCACGGTGCCAGGAGATCCAGAGCGCGCGGCGAGCGCGGGTGAGGGCGACATAGAGCAAGCGTAGCCTTTCGGCAACGACCTCGATGCTGTCCGCCTCCAACGCGGCGCTGGGGTCGCGGAGTGGGTGGTCGGGCCGCCAGGCACGAGCGAGAGCGCGAAGCTCGTTTCGGGATTCGACGAGCGGGTCGCCAGGGCCGAGATAGTTGCGCATCTGTGGCCGGTAGATCTCGAGAGAGCCGGGAAACCAGTAATCATCACAGCCGGTCGCAAAGACGACATCCCACTCCAGCCCTTTGGCCTGATGGAAGGTCGATACGGTGAGCGTGCCAGGAAGTACGCGGACCGAGTCATCCTCTGGGGTGCCACGGAGGCGGCGGTGACGATCGCGCGTTTCCTGGAGCCAGCGTAACAGGTTGGCCAGGCGGTCACGGTCGGGATCCGGCTCGGCGTCGCGGATGGTGGCAATGACGCGGTTGAAGGTCGCGCGGTCGGCGTCCACTGGCTCGATCGTCGCGGCGACGAGGGCGAGCAGGTCGTGAGGCGGAGAGAGACGGGCATCAAGCCAGACCGGCGCATGGGCGAGCCGCCGGAGTGTCGCTGCCTCGGC
>CALMXF010000289.1 GCA_937870985.1 uncultured Chloroflexota bacterium | reverse complement strand
CCGATTGCTGCGATCCGTCGGAGTTGAGCAGTAGCGGCGCGGTCATCCCGATGTGCTCGGCGATCTGCAAGCCATCGTGCAGCGTGGCGAGCGAACCGGTTTCCAACTCGACATCGGGGTTGAGGATCAGAACCGCATCGCCCCGCCCGGCCGCCATCCCGGCGTTGCAGCCGGCGGCATAGCCGCGATTCTCGGCCAGCTCGACCAGTGTCACACCGGGATGCCTGGCTACGACCGCGCGGTGTGCGTCCGACGGCGATGCGCAGTCGACGACGATCGTTTCGCACGTAAGCTCCGCCGCGCGCTCACGCTCGGCAGCGATCGAGCGCAGGCAGGAGTCAAGCAATGCCGGGACGTTCCAGTGAACGACGATGATCGACAGATCGAGCCTCATCGGGTCGGCTCCGGATCACCCGGGATGCGGGCGGATTCGGCAGCGATCGGGTGGAGACCGAGCGGGCTTTGGTTGGCCAGAGCGCCCGTGCTAGACTCCATGCGATGCCGTGCGCTGGCGTCCGTCGTCGTGCCTGCGACATGTAGTCGGGCATCAACTACGCCGCGCCCAGCCACGCGCCGGCCGGGTGTGGCCGGGAGGGGTCGGTCGCATCCCATGCGTATCGTGCGGAACACCGGATACATCAAGCGCCGCAAGCGCGCCGGCAAGCTGATCGTTGCGGGTGGTCTCGGGCTGCTGATCGGTTCCTGGGTCATCACCCTGCTCTACCCATCCCTCTTTCTGCTGGCGACGGCCGGCCTGGCCGTCGGGTTCATTTTCTTCAACGGTGGCATGCAGCAGCTATCGCGCTGGTCGCGTCGCCCGCGGAACGATGAGGTTATTGACGCCGACCTCAATCGGCTCAACGACCGCTACACGATCGTCCACTACCCCGACGTGCCGGGGCGCCGGCCGGATCACGTGCTGATCATGCCAAACGGCGTGCTGGCGCTGACATCACGTGAGGTAACCGGGTCGGTCAAGGTCAAGGAGCGCACCTGGCGCAAGCTCGGTAATCCACTGACTCGCATGTTGCTCCTGGGCGGCCCGCAGCTTGGCAATCCTACGATCGAAAGCGAGGAGCAGATCAAGGCATTGACCTCGTTCCTTGAGACAAAGCAGCTTGCGACGAACGTCACAGGCGCGATTGTATTCGTCGCTGACAAAGTCGAGGTCGATATCGAGAATCCGACACTACCGGTTCTCCATGCGGCTGAGCTGCACGATTACGTTCGACAGCTGGCACAAAACGAGGCGACCATTTCCACAAAGGGCCGCGATGATCTGGCGCAAGCACTCTCGCAGGGAGAGGACATCGAGACGAATCTCTCAGCTTCATCGAGACCGAAGAAGAAGGTGCGCGCGGCATGAGCACGTCGGCCAGCGATCGCTGGGCCATCATCGGCCATGACGAGCAGGTCGAGGCCCTGGCATACGCGGTTGCGGCGGACCATGTCAGCCACGCCTATCTGATCACCGGGCCGACCAGTAGCGGAAAGACGACGCTGGCGCTTGCCTTCGCCCGGGCACTCAACTGCACCGCTGCGGCGTCCGAGCGACCTTGCGGGGTTTGCGAGAATTGCCGGAGGACGATACGAGGCAGCCACCCGGATGTCACCGTCGTCAATATGGCCTGGCAGGATATTACGGTGCCACCGAAGAGACGACCAGATCGCGCGACGCCACGTCAGGAACTCTCGATCGATTCCGTGCATCATCTCCGTAAAGACATCATTACTCGCCCGGTGCTCGGACGCTACAAGCTGCAGATCATCGACGACGCTGGCCTCCTTTCCGACGCGGCGATCGACGCCTACCTGAAGACGCTCGAGGAGCCTCCGCCCTTTGCGGTCATCGTTATGGTCGCCGAGTCGGCCGACCGTGTCACCGAGACGATCCGCTCTCGGTGTCGAGTCATCGAGTTGGGCAGTGTCTCGCGTGAGCGTATATCGGCAGCCCTTCGTGAGCGTGGCGTCGAGCCAGTTTCTGCAGAGCGGGTCGCTCGCGCCGCTCACGGGCGAGTCGGCTGGGCTCTGGACATGGCGGCAACCCCGGCGAAGATGACTGCGTACCGAGAGATGGTCGAGATGGCGTGGGAATACATCACGACTCCGGTCGGCCGCGTTGCCCTGAGCGGCGCTGTAGCGCGGGACTATTCCCGGCGACGCGACCAGACGCTTGCGCTGCTGGATACGATCACCGGCATCTGGCGCGACGCCCTGCTCAGCCGCGCCGGCCTGCCGGAAAGCACAGTATTTCCTGACCTTGCCGACCGGTTGCCGCCATGGGCGGCCAGTCACGAGCTGCGCGACCTCCATCGCGCGCTCGATGCGAGCCGGCAGTGTCTCATCGACCTTTCGAATAACGCTCAGGCGCGGATTGCGCTGCATGCGATGGTGATGCAATGGCCGGATTGAGCTGCTGCGAACCCCAACGAGAGCCGTCCTACGAGGATGCCAGGCGGCGGTTCCGTGAGCGAGTGATGCTTGCGCCCGTCGCGTCCAGGTTCCGAGCGACCCTCATGATCGCTGATTGCGGATGCGATGGATGCGAACACGCGCTCCCATCGATCGAGGGCGCGGAAATCGACATGGACGAGCGTCAGGTCGCTGGCGTGCGCTTCCGCGACTCTGGTCGCACGTACTACGTCGATCCAGATGGCGTGACGATGGAATCGGGCGACTGGGTCATCGTCGATACTACCCGCGGGGCCGAGTTGGCCCAGGTGGTGATCGCGCCGCAACAGGTGATCGCTGCGCTGCTCGACGGCGAAGTTCGCTCGGTTGTCCGTCGCGCGACTGATGACGACCTGGATCAATCCGACCGTCGCAGGGAAAGCGAGGGCGACGCGCTGCGCACGTTTGCGGCGATGGCGCGCGACCATGGGCTGGCGATGAAGCCGATCTCGGCCGAATACGCCTTTGACGGCTCGCGACTGACGATCAACTTCTCGGCCAACGGTCGAGTCGACTTTCGTGAGCTGGTGCGCGATCTTGCTCGCCGGTTCACCTGCCGGATCGAGCTGCGGCAGGTTGGCCCGCGAGACGAAGCGCGGCTGCTGGGCGGTCTCGGCCGCTGCGGCCGGCCCCTCTGTTGCTCAACCTGGCTTCCGCAGTTCGCCGACGTCTCGATGACGATGGCCAAGAATCAGGACCTGTCTCCGAATTTCGATAAGCTCTCGGGTATTTGCGGTCGTTTGCTCTGCTGTCTCTCCTACGAACAGGAACAGTATCGGCAGCTGCGTTCCCGATTGCCGCGGCTTGGCCAGGAAGTCATGACCGAGCAGGGTCCCGGCTACATTCACGCCATGCAGATCCTCAAGGAGACTGTGACGGTCCGCCTCGAGACTGGTGAGTCCGTGACGCTGTCGCCCGACGGGGTTATCGTCGTCGGTGAACCCACGCGGGAGATGCGTAATCGCCGACGTCGTCCGCGCCGCGATTCGAGCGTGGAAACTCCTCCGCAGTAGAGTCCTTCGCGATCGGTCGTCATTAGGGAAGGGATCAAGCGTGAGCCTGACTGCCGCATACGGTGGTGAGAAATGGTCGCAGCGCGCCAACGACATGCGCGCCGATATGCCAGGCCACTGGGGAGACTGGGGATCCGGATCGGAAGTGGGCCGGCTCCGATCCGTGCTGCTGCGCCGGCCGGGATCGGAGCTCGATGACATCGTGGACTTCGATGCAGTCCAGATGCGAGCTGACCTGAACCCGGATCTGGCGCGCGCACAGCACGACGCGATGGCTGATGCCTACGAGGCGAACGGCGTCAGCGTCTACTACGTCGAGAACAGCCGCAACGACAAGCCGAACCAGATGTTCATCCGCGACCTGATGCTGATGACGCCGGAGGGCGCGATCATCACCAGACCCGCGTCGACCGTCCGCGCGGGCGAGGAGCGATTCGTTGCCGAAGCGCTAGCTCGTAACGGCGTGCCGATTCTGATGTCCGTCCATGGCTCCGGGACCTTCGAGGGCGCTGACTGTCTCTGGGTCGACGATGACCTCTGCTTCCTGGCGGAGGGACTACGGACGAACACCGAAGGCGCAAACCAGGTTGAGCGGATGTTGCGTGAGATCGGCGTCAAGGAAGTAATTCGGGTGCAGCTTGCCTGGGGCGCGATGCATCTCGACGGCGTCCTGGCTCTTGCCGATACCGATGTCGCGATTGTCTGGCCCTACCGGACACCATCGCCGGTCGTTCGGACGCTCCAGGAACGAGGCTTCAGGATCGTGCCGGTGGTCGAGGAAGAAGCGCACGAGTTGATGCCGATGAACTTCGTCGCGATCGAGCCCGGCAAGCTGCTGATGCCGAAGGGCGGCGTCCGTTCGGCGGAACGTTACGTTGAGGCCGGCCTCGAAGTCATCGAGGTGGACATCAGCGAACTGATGAAGGCCGGCGGCGGCGTCCATTGCATGACAGGGTTCCTTAAGCGCGACGCTGTCTGATACCGCTCGCCGTCGTGGCCGCTACCGAGAGAGCATCTGAACGATCGCGCTTGTGGCGGCGTTCGCATATTGCTGCGCCCCCGCGTTGTTCGGGTGGATGCAGTCTCCCGTCCACTGGATCGTTCCGGGGATCAGCGCCTGGGCCAGACCATTGAACAGGAACGGTCGTGAGTTGGAATCCGGGTCGGTTGCGTACTGCACCCAGGTGTCGGCCACTCCCGGCGACGCTAGCCCACATTGCGTTACGCCGGCCGGGCCGCTCGCCTGCGGCGACTCGTGCCCATGGAACAGATCGTGGATCGTCGCCGAGCCGACCGATCCAGTTCTCTGTGTCTGGCTGACGGCAATGGCGATCGCCTGGTTCACAGCGTGGATGGCAGTCTCGGTCCGCTGGTAGCAATCGTAGGATGCGGCGCCCTGATATGGAGGTGGCGCGACGGTGCATTGGCTGCCGGGAAGATGGAAGAGGAAGCTGTCGGTATTGAACGGGTTATGGATGTCGGTCACGACGACCGTCACGTTCGGGTAGCGGATCAGTCGCGCGATCTCGGCCGTCATTCCGAGCCGAACTCCCTCTGCCCGCTGTTGGACGTACGCGTTGAACCAGTCGTCTCCCCATGAGATTGCCTGATACACAGTCAGTGGGTCGGTGTAATCGAGATCGTTCGCGCCGGCCGTGATTGTGACGACCGTTGGGCGCGTGACGTGCGTCAATCTGTTCCACTCCAGACGCGCGACGACGGCATCCACCTGGTAGTGCAACGACTTGTTTTTGCAATCTGCGTTAAACCAGTACTTCTGGAAGCATCGATCGACCGCTCCCTGCGCGTCGTAGGTGACGCGCGCGCCGGAGCACGCGAGGAACTGGCTCGCCGGGAACCGGACGTCGGAGATCTGCGCGCCGAGCGCCGCGACAACGCGCTC
>CALMXF010000288.1 GCA_937870985.1 uncultured Chloroflexota bacterium | reverse complement strand
CAGCCGCGTAGCCGGGCCGGCCGCGACGCCCGTCGACTGTATCGGCGAGATTCGCGTCACGCGAGACACGTATCGACAAAAATGGCGCGTCGTACCGCCTGTCGTCTGCTATCGTATCGCTACCTACAATTCTGCACGGTGATCGCAGGATCAGAACGGGTATGGTATGCCGCGCATCTTCGACAACATCAAGCAGGAGCTCTTGGAGGCCATTCGCTCGACCCTGTCGCAAGCCAATGGTATGGATATCTCGGTCGGCTATTTCAACCTGCGCGGATGGCAACTGATCGACGATCTCGTCGAGACGCTGCCGGTGAACGGCGCCGCGCCATGTCGTTTGCTGGTGGGAATGACACTCGCGCCACATGATGAGCTGAGACGAGCCCGGAGACTCAAGCCGGAAGAGGCGCCTGACCAGCAGGAACTGGCACGACGTCGCCGAAAGGTCGCGGAACAGTTCCGCGAGCAGCTAATTTTCGGTAGGCCGACGAACCAGGACGAGGACGGGCTTCGCCGCCTCAGCGCGCAGCTTCGAGCAGGAAAGCTGGTGGTCAAGCTCCATCTCGATCATCCGCTGCACGCCAAGCTCTATCTGTTTCGCCGCGATGATGCCGACAACCCGATGACGGGCTACGTCGGCAGCAGCAACCTCACGATGCCGGGGTTGTCGTGCCAGGGCGAGCTCAACGTTGACGTGCTCGATCATGATGCTTGCGAGAAGCTGCAGAAGTGGTTCGACGATCGTTGGAGTGATCGCCGGTCGCTCGACATCACTGACCTGTTGGCCGACATCATTGACGAGAGCTGGGCGCGCGAGCAGACGATCCTGCCCTATCTCCTCTATTTGAAGATGGTCTACCATCTCTCCCGGGAGGCGCGCGAGGGCCTGGCGTCGTTCCAAATCCCTAGTGAATTTCAAGACATCCTGTTCGAGTATCAGGCGGCGGCGGTCAGGATCGCGGCCCACCATCTCAACAAGCGTGGCGGTGTGATGATCGGAGACGTTGTCGGGCTCGGCAAGACACTGATGGCGACGGCGCTGGCGAAGATCTTCGAGCAGGACAGTGGCGTCTCGACACTGATCATCTGCCCCGCCAATCTCCAACAGATGTGGCGCGACTATGCGAAGCGATATGGATTGCATGCCGAAGTCATGTCGTATGGCAAGGTGGAGAAGGATCTCGCGAAGGTTCCGGCGCGCTTCCGACTCCTGATCATCGACGAGAGTCACAACCTGCGCAACCGCGAGGGAAGCCGCTACGCGGCGATCCGTGACTACATTCAGACGAGCGATAGCCGGGTGATCATGTTGACGGCCACGCCGTACAACAAGCATTACGACGACCTCGCCAGCCAGCTGCGGCTGTTCGTCGACCCCGAGGCGGACATCGGCATCCGGCCGGAGGCGTATCTCCGGGAGATCGGTGAGATCACGTTCTCCCAACGCCATCAGGCCTCGCCGCGCTCGCTGGCGGCCTTCGAGCCGAGTCTCTACGCCGACGACTGGCGCGAGTTGATGCGGCTTTTCCTCGTCCGGCGAACCCGATCGTTCATTATCAACAACTATGCCCTCGCCGATCCCGCGACCGGCCGCAGATATCTCCCCCTCGAAGGCGGCGAGCGATCGTACTTCCCGGATCGTAAACCGTTGACGATCGAGTTCCGTGTCGACGAGAACGATCCCGACGACCCCTATGCCCGCCTCTTCGCCACCGATATCGTCGAGATCATCGATAGCCTCTATCTGCCGCGCTACGGACTCGGGAACTATGAAGCGCCAATAGTGATCTCCCGGCCGACGCCCGCCGAGCAGGAGCAGCTGGACAATCTCTCTCGCGCCGGCAAGCGCCTGATGGGCTTCTCGCGGACCAACCTGCTCAAGCGGCTCGAAAGTGGCGGCGCTGCATTCCTGCAATCGGTCGACCGGCATATCCTGCGCAATCATGTCTACCTGTACGCCATCGAGAACGGGCTCGACCTGCCGATCGGCACGCAGGAGCCGGAGCAGCTCGATCCCGGCGAGACCGATGTCGACGCGATCACCAACGATGATGAGGCAGCGGTCGAGGAAGAGGCCACCACAACGACCCGGAATGACGCGGCCTACCGACGGCGCGCCGAGGAGATCTATCGTCAGTACGCCGGCCCGTGGAAGAAACGCTTCAAGTGGCTGCGCCCTTCCCTCTTCGACAAGGAGCTGCGCCGGCATCTCGACGATGATGTACGGGCGCTGATGAAGATCCTGCGTATCGCTGGCGAGTGGGATCCCGCCCGGGACGAGAAGCTGAACGAGCTGACCCGGCTGCTGACACGGACGCATCCATCGGAGAAGGTGCTCGTCTTCACCCAGTTCGCCGACACCGCCGACTATCTCGCCGAGCAGCTTCGCGCACGCGGCATTGCCAGCGTCGCTGGCGTCACCGGAGACTCCCAGAACCCGACGGCGCTCGCCCAGCGGTTCAGCCCGGTTGCCAATGATAAGCGCGGCGAGATTGGCCCCGGCCAGGAGCTCCGCGTGTTGATTGCCACCGACGTCCTCTCTGAGGGGCAGAACCTGCAGGATTGTCATATCGTCGTGAATTATGACCTGCCCTGGGCGATCATCCGGCTGATCCAGCGCGCCGGCCGCGTCGACCGCATCGGCCAGCAGGCGGAGGCGATCCTCTGCTACTCCTTCATGCCCGCCGAGAGGATCGAGGATCTGCTTCGGCTGCGGGCGCGAGTGCTGCGGCGCCTGCGTGAGAACGCCGAGGTCGTCGGTAGCGACGAGGCGTTCTTCGGCAGTGGCGACGAGAACCGCATCGTCGTTGACCTGTACAACGAGAAGGCCGGCATCCTCGACGACGACGCCGACGACGACACCGACCTGTCCTCACGGGCGCTGGCGATCTGGAACAACGCGATCGAGGCGGACCCGCGGTTGAAGGGCATCGTCGAGAGGCTGCCCGACGTGGTCTATTCCTCGCGAACCCACCAACCCACGCCGGAGAACCCTGATGGCGTCCTCGTCTACATGCGCACGGCCCAGGACTACGACGCACTGGCGTGGGTCGGGCGCGACGGTGAACCGTTCACCGAGTCGCAGTCGCGCATCCTGCAGGCGGCCGCCTGTCATCCAAACACACCAGCCGCGCCGCGCAACGATTCTCACCATGAACTGGTCGCAGCGGGCGTCGCGCGGATCACCGACGAAGCGATGGCCGAGGGCGGCCAGCTTGGCCGCCCCTCCGGCGCGCGGTACAAGACCTACATGCGCCTCAAACGCTTTATCGAGGAGAATGAGCGCACAGTGTGGGTCACCGACGAGCACCGGCGCGCTCTGGCCGATATCTATCGCTACCCCTTGCGCAACACGGCCACCGACACCCTGAATCGGCAATTGCGCGCGGGAATCGTCGATCAGAAGCTGGCCGAGCTAGTCGTCGACCTGCGGCGTGACGACCGGCTCTGCGTCATCCATGATGACGACGAGGACGAGGACGCCGAACCACGAGTCATCTGCTCGCTCGGCCTGTGGGGAGGGAACCAGCCATGAGCGTCGACATCAACCGCATCCGCAGGCGCGTCCGCGAGTTCGATCTGCGAGGGCTATTCATCGAGGAGCTGGGCTGGGACTACGATCGCGCGAAGTCGTTCGAGGCCGAGGGCTGGACGCTGCAGCCAATCGCCCAGAAGCGGGGCTTTCGGGTGTTCCACTGTGCGTCGCCGGATGATGATATGCCCGACCGCGCGATGCGGCAGAAGATCGACGGGCAGGTGGCAAAGAACGTTGCGCTGGAGCACCTGATCGTCTACACCGACGCCGGCAACACCCAGCAGGTCTGGCAGTGGGCGCTGCGCCAGCCGGAGACGCCGGTGAAGTACTTCACCGACCGGTACGAGGCCGGCCAGAGCGGGCAACGGCTGGCCGAGAAGCTCCAGCGGCTCCACGTCTCGATCGACGAGGAGGACCGGCTGACGATCATCGATGTCAGCCAGCGGGCCGCGCAGGCGTTCCGGCGCGACAAGGTGACCAAGAAGTTCTACGACCGCTTCGCGAAAGAGCGCGAGGAGCTCCTGCCGAAGATCGAAGGCATCCCGGTCGAGGACGACCGCGACTGGTACGCGTCGATCATGCTGAACCGGCTGATGTTCGTCTATTTCGTCCAGCAGAAGGGGTTCCTCAACAACGACCCGCACTACCTGCAGACGAAGCTGCGCGAGGTCCAGCAGCGGCAGGGGCGCGACCAGTTCTACTCGTTCTACCGCGAGTTCCTGCTGAAGCTGTTCCACGAGGGGCTGGCGACCCAGCCGCCGCGCCCGCCGGAGATCGAGGCGCTACTGGGCGACGTGCCCTACCTCAACGGCGGCATCTTCGACCAGCACCAGATTGAGCTGAACCACCCGGACATCCAGATCCCCGACAGCGCGTTCGAGCGGCTCTTCGACTTCTTCGACGACTACCAGTGGCACCTCGACGACCGGCCGCTGCGCAAGGACGACGAGATCAACCCGGACGTCCTCGGCTATATCTTCGAGAAGTACGTCAACCAGAAGCAGATGGGGGCCTACTACACCAAGGAGGACATCACCGAGTACATCTCGAAGAACACGATCGTGCCGTTCCTGTTCGACGCGGCGAAGAAGGACTGCGCGATCGCCTTCGAGCCGGGCAGCGCGCTCTGGGGGCTGCTGCAGACCGACCCGGACCGCTATATTTACGACGCCGTCCGCAAGGGAGTCGAGGTTCCGCTGCCGGCCGAGATCGCGGCGGGGGTGAAGGAC
>CALMXF010000287.1 GCA_937870985.1 uncultured Chloroflexota bacterium | reverse complement strand
CGGCGTTCGCACGGACCGGACTCTGCATCAGCCAAGGTCGAGAATCAGCATCCGGTGGTGCGACTGTGGCTAGCACTGGCAGATTGTTACCCTCTGGAACCAGCCCAGTTGTTGGTAGTGGCGGTCGTGACCCAGGGATGTGTCCCGCGATCGAGTCACGGTCGCCACCCGCAGTGACAACTGCAAGGAGCACTGCTGTCAATATCGCGAGAAGCGCGATGGCGAAGGTGCTCTTGCCCACGAGGAGCCTCCTATCAAAGCACTGGCGGGGTTGTCAGCATGGGACGAGATTGCGACAGTGCCTGATGACACGCGTCGATTACGAATGCTTGTTAACTCAATAGTATGCAACGACTTGTATTCTGTCAAGTAGACCCCCAACGTCAATCACAAGTGTGTGGGGCATCGAAAGCTGTCCCGTCCGTACACAGCTTACGTCGACCATTCGAGACGCATTGGTCCGCCACCGCCGACGGCTCCCCGACGGGTTCGCGTGTCTACGCGATGACCCGACCCTCCGATCCTGCTGTACACTGCGATCTCTGGGCAGGGCGAGGAGACCACGCGGGAGGCTTTCATGGCGACGACACTACCGAAGACGAAGCCCGACGGGGCGACGATCATGCTCGAGGCGGAGCTGCGCGGGCGCATCGATGGCGAGGTGCGCTTCGACCGCACGTCGCGGATGCTCTACTCGACCGACGCCAGCAACTACCAGATCGAGCCGGTCGGCGTCGTCATCCCGCGCCACGCCGACGACGTGTGTGTCGCCCCCGAGTTGGCGGCGAAGCACGGCATCTCGATCCTGCCGCGCGGGGGCGGCTCGGCGCTGGCCGGCCAGACCGTCGGCCACTCGCTCGTCCTCGACCTCTCGAAGTACATGAATGACGTGCTGGAGATCAATCCCGAGGAGCGCACCGCCCGCGTCCAGCCGGGGATCAACCTCGACCTGCTGAACACGAAGCTGCTGCCGCACGGCCTGATGTACGGACCTGACCCCAGCTCCAGCAACCGCGCGACTGTCGGCGGGGTCGTCTCGAACAACTCGGCCGGCGCGCACTCGATCCTCTACGGCATGACCGCCGATCACCTGCAGCAGGTCTCGCTGCTGCTGGCCGATGGCGCGACTGTCGCGCTCGACCGCTCCGCGCTGGCGCGGGCCGGACAGGACGACGCGCTCGGACGGCTGATGACGAAGATCGTTGCCTTCCAGGAGCAGCGCGCGCCACTGATCGCCCGCGATTTCCCGCGCCACTGGCGGCGCGCGACCGGTTACTCGCTGAACGAGCTGCTGAAGGACGACTTCAATCCGGCTCGCCTGCTGGCCTCATCGGAGGGCACGTTCGGGACGCTGCTCGACGTGACGGTCGGCCTCGTTCCGCGCCCGACAAAAACGGCGCTGGCGCTGCTGCAGTTCGACGACCTGGTCGAGTCGATGGAGGTGACGACGTCGATCCTCGAGGTCGAGCCGTCGGCGGTCGAGCTGATGGACCGCATGCTGATCGAGCTGACCCGCCAGCAGCCGGGCTACGCCGCCCAGATCGCCAACATCACTGGCAACCCGGAGGCAGTGCTGGCGGTCGAGTTCTACGGCGAGACCGACGAGGAGCTACGCGACAAGGTCGACAAGCTCGAGTATCACCTGCGCCAGAAGGGACTGCTGCCCCACACGCCGATCGTCCGCGTGTTCGACGCGAAGGGCCAGACCGACGTCTGGACAGTCCGCAAGGCCGGCCTCGGGCTGCTGATGAGCATCCGGGGCGACGCCAAGCCGATCCCCGGCATCGAGGACGTCTCCGTCCCCGTCGAGCACCTGGCCGAATATGTCGCCGAGATCAAGCGGGTCTGCGCCGACTACGGCACCGTCGCCGCCTACTACGCTCACGCCAGCGCCGGCTGCCTGCACATTCGCCCGCTGGTGAATCTCAAGGACGCCCAGGGTGTCCGCGTGATGGACGAGATCACCCGCGCCGCGGCCGAGATGGCCCACCGCTTCAGCGGCGTATTGAGTGGCGAGCACGGCGACGGCCTGCAGCGATCGGAGCTGAACGAGACGATCTTCGGCCCCGAGCTCTACCAGGCGATGCGCGAGCTGAAGGGCATCTTCGACCCGCAGGGGCTGATGAATCCCGGCAAGGTGGTCAACGCGCCGCCGATGACCGAGAGCCTGCGCTATGGCGCGAGCTACCAGACCGTGCCGATTCAGACCTTCCTCGATTTCTCGAGGGAGGGCGGCTTCGCCCGCGCGATCGAGATGTGCAACGGCGCGGGGGTCTGCCGCAAGGTCGGGGCCGGGACGATGTGTCCGTCGTACATGGCGACCCGCGACGAGAAGGACACCACCCGCGCGCGGGCCAATGCGCTGCGCAACGCGCTCTCTGGCCGGATGTTCTCGCCAGAGGAGCTGCTCGGCCCCGAGGTCTACGATGTCCTCGACCTGTGCCTGTCCTGCAAGGCGTGCAAGACCGAGTGCCCGTCGAGCGTCGATATGGCCAAGATCAAGACCGAGTATCTGGCCCACCACCTGGAGGAGCACGGCGTCCCGCTGCGGACGCGCATCTTCGCCAACATCCATGCCTCATCAAAGCTGGCATCGAAGACGCCGAAACTGGCGAACATGGCGATGCGCTCACCAGTGGCGAAGATCGCGATGCGTAAGGTCGGCATCGCCACCGAGCGCGAGATATCGCCGTTCGCCGAGGAGACGTTCGAGGCATGGTGGGCGAAGCACGTCGCCCGTCGTGACGCTCGGCAGGCCACCGAGCCGCGCTACACCCGTGGCCAGGTCGTCTACTTCCACGACACCTTCGCGACCTACAACTACCCGCGCGTCGGCCGGGCGACCGTCCGGCTGCTGGAGGCGGCGGGGTACGAGGTGATCGTCGAGACGCGGCGAGCGTGCTGCGGCCGGCCGATGCTCTCGAAGGGGCTGGTCGAGCAGGCGCGCGGTCTGGCACGGCAAAACGTCTTCCACCTCGCGCCCTACGCCCGCCAGGGCATCCCGATCGTCGGCTCCGAGCCGTCATGCATCTTCACCCTGCGGGACGAGTACCTCGACCTGATGCCCGGCGACCCGGACGCCGCGCACGTCGCCGCCAACTCGTACATGATCGACG
>CALMXF010000286.1 GCA_937870985.1 uncultured Chloroflexota bacterium | reverse complement strand
GGGGCTGGAGCTTCGCGTCAGACATGCGTTTATCCGATAATATATATTATGTTAATAGCGATACCGCAACTGTCCATGTAAACTGTGTCCAGTGTGATGGGGAAAGGCTTGCAGTCACGGCGGTCTTTCAACAGTATCAGCGACCGTGTCCACTTCGTTCGCCACGACGCCCTGGCAGGCAGCGCGTATCGAAATGCCCGGCGGCCGCCGGTCGTGGACGGTATTGGATGATCACGGCGACGTCGTCGAGTGCCTACGTCATTGGATCGTCCATCTCGAGCAGACGCACGCGTCTCCGAACACGATCCGCGCGTATGTTCGCCATGTCGTCGACTTCGCGAACTTCCTCGGCGCCAACGGCGCCGGCATCCATGAAGCCACGGTTGCGCTCTACGACGGCTTCCTTGCCTGGCGGCTTGCCCGGCGAAAGGATGCCTTGCCGAGCCCGCGGCTGATCCTGCTGCGAAAGCAGGAAACGCGGGTTCTGGCGCCATCGACGCGCAACCAGATCCAGCTGGCGATCAAATCGTTCTACCGCTTCTATAACGGCACCGACGACTTCGCGGTCGATACGGCTGAGGTCAGCAAGGTCTATGACGGGCACCGGATCTACAAGCCGTTCCTCGAGCATATCAGCCAGCGTCGCACGACGCGGCGCAAGGACCGCTATCTGTCGGGCGATCCCGGCCGTGTACAGCAGCAGGTGCTCAAGAAGCGCCTGACGCCAAGCGAGGTCCTGCGGCTGATCGAGGCGTGCGGTCTCGCGCGCGACGCGTTCCTGATCGTGCTGCTCTACAATACCGGTCTCAGGATCGGCGAAGCGCTGGGTCTGCGCCATGTCGACATCGACCTCGCTGAAAAGGTCGTCTGGGTCGTTCCGCGCGAAGACAATGCCAATGGCGCCCGCGCCAAATCCGGCCGGACGCGCGGTGTGCCGGTCCACGACTACGTGCTCAACATGTACGTCGACTACCTCACCAGCGACGAATATCTCCCGGCCTTCGAGTCCGGAGCGGAGTACGTCTTCGCCAATGTGAAAGTCGGCATGATCGGGCACGCCATGAGCCTGTCCTATGCCCAAAAGCTCGCGGGCCTGCTCGAGCAGCGCACGCATATCGACTTCAGCTGGCACATGTTCCGCCACAGCCATGCATCCGAAGCGATCGCGGCGGGATACAGCCTGCTCGAAGTGGCCGATCGCCTCGGACATGCCAGCCCGCAGACAACGGCCGCGTTCTACCAGCACCTGTTCGCCTCGGAAATCCGCAGGCTTTACCTCACAGGTCCCGACGAGGTGCATGAAAGGCTTGAGAAACTTCGCGAGGCAGAGCTTCTTAGAAGGGATATGCGATGGGCATGACGCCGCTGGCGCTCGTCGGCGGCACACCGCATGATACCGATCGCTACAGCAACTGGCTCGAAGCTCGGCTCGGGGGACTATCCCCCCTTCTCGTTGAGAATCCTGTCTGGTCAGACGCCATAATGAACGAGGTGTTCGGCCATTCCTGGCTGAGCCAGACATACGCAAGTCTGCCGCTCAGCGCTGCGGTTCCGGTGCTGACCAACGAGATCAAGGCCTACCTCGCGGCATCGGTGCTCGATGATCGCAAGGCCGACACCCAATGGTTCCAGCGCCGGATCCCGGTGATCCGATATCTCGTCGAGGAAGGCGCAAGCCTGCTTCAGCATTTTGGAGCGGGCTGTCTGGCGGACATCCCCCACCCGGGCTTCGGCGCGTCAGATGGCGATACTGCGAAGACGAAATGCCACAACGATGCCGTCCTCGAACTCTACGCCACATGGTACGGCGAACAGTACGGGCGGCGGAGGCAAAGCCAGACCCGCCAATGGATCCGGGACGGCGAGATCGTCACCACCCAGTATCGATCACCGGAAGTGCAGCTGTTCGGTGATATCCATCGCTTCTCGATCATCAATCGGGCGCAGATGGCGCCGATGCATGACCGCGACATCATCTGGATCAACGATCTTTACAGCGAGGAGGACACGCGCTTCCGCGACCGGCAACGCCGAAGCGACACTTATCTGAACTTCCTGTGCTTCGAGCCTTGGCTGCGCCCGTTGATGCGCGGCTTCCTGCTCGACAAGGTCGCACATGGCGAACTTGCGCCGGCGACCCTTGTGGGAATGCAATCGCGCTTGCGAACCTTCGGGCAGTTCCTGCACGGCGAGGGCATCGCCGAGCCCGGGCGAGTCACTGAACTGACGATGGAGCGTTACCTCGCATGGGGAAACGCGCGAAATGCCGCAGGCAAGAACTGGTACACCGACATCGTGCAACTCCTGCGCGCGGCTCCGGTCCTGCTGCCAGGCCAATGGCCGCGGATCGCACTCGACAAGCGCGCCGCACGGCGCATCCGTTACAAGCAGGCACCGGACGACCCGCGGAACCGGCTTTACGCATCACGCGAGGGTGCCAACCGGGCCGCCCCGCCGGAAGCCCTGGCGGCCATGGTGGCCAGGCTCGACGAACTGCCCGCCCCTATCCCGGTAATCTTCATGATCGGCGTCACGACCGGGGCGCGGGCCGAAGACCTGCATGCCCTGCTCTTCGACTGCCTGCGGCCCGATCCGCACGACAAGCGGTTCATGCTGTTCACGTTCTGGCAGAACAAGGTCAGCCGCTGGAATACCAAGCCCTTGCTGGTCACCGATCCTGCGCACCAGGCGATGATCAAGCTGATCGAGGCGCAGCGGGATCATGTCCGGCAGCGTTACGGGCGCGTCACCAAATACCTGTTCCCGGTCTTCTCCGGCAAACGGGAGTCGTTCCTCGGCTACAACTGGACCTTGCAGGAACTCAAGATGCTGTGCCTCAGGCATGGGATCGTCGATGGCGAAGGCAAGCCGTTCGACTTCTCGTGGCATCCGCTGCGCCACCATCGCGG
>CALMXF010000285.1 GCA_937870985.1 uncultured Chloroflexota bacterium | reverse complement strand
GCGCTCTCCGGCAGCGCGGCGTCAATGTGAACTAACTGCACGATAGAGGGATGGACTATTTGTATTGGGACACGGAGCTCGATCCGTAAGAACCGCAGACTCTGGAACCCAGCGGAGGCGCGGCAGGGGCTATCCCCGTTGCTGCAACGGATCACGCTGCTGCTCTGCGGGATCGACGACGCGCGCACGATCTGGGGTATAGCTGGGCCGCCGGCCGACGTGGCCAGAGCGTTGCTCGACTACACCACTGCGAGCGTCGTCGTTGTGACGGCCGGGGCCGGCGGCGCGGTCGCTATCTCGCGAGCAGCGCCGAACATGGCCGTTCACCAGGCAGCGCCAAGCGTACAGCCGATCGACCCTGTCGGCGCGGGCGATGCGTTCGCGGCAGGGTTGCTCCATCGCTGGTTGGACGAGCCGGACGACCTGCCCGGGGCGTTGCGATCCGGTGTTGCGCTGGCGTCACTCAAGATGACCATTGCCGGCGACTTCGCGATTGTTACCGCCGAGGAGTTGGCGGAAGCGATCGATCTCGTCGACGGGGATGCCCACGCGATAGACCGCTAAGCTGGTTGCCGGAGGGTGGCGAGGCGATCCAGCGCGCTGCGCCGCCCCTCCGGGAACGTGAATCAGAATGTCAACGGGTTGCGGTCGGTGGATAGCTGGGCGAACCGCACCGGGTCCATGAACTTGCCGCCCTTATGTTCGAAATCGGCTGGGGTCACCCCACGGGCGACCGAGCAGCCACCTCAAATCCAGATCGGGATCTCGGCGGAGATCGTCTTCTCGAGCAGCTCGCTGAGCGGAGGGAAGCCGACCCCGTGGACGCTTCTGGCGACCTCGTCCTTCATCAGGTAGACGGCCTCCCCGACGAGGGCAATCTCAACGTCGATCCCGCCGGATTTCGCGCCGAGCGCAGTGACGAACGGGAGCGCTGCCAGAGTCTGGTCGTCGGTCGCGTGCAGCCCGACGCAAAGTAGCTTGGCTGTCATGTGGAACCCTCCGTGTTATGACGCGACGCGCGCGACCTTCTGAATGATGACGGTGAAGGTGCCGTCGTCGTTATCGTGGACGATTGTCGGGTAGCGCAGGTCGTTCATCAGTGACGGGATCGTGTAGCGGGCCGGCAGGTAGTCACTGACGACATTGAGCGTCGCGCCATCCGGCAATAGCTTGAGCGTGTTGAGGGTTTCGGTGGTTGGCCCGGGGCAGGTCTGCCCTCGGACATCGAGATGATTCGTCATCGCAGTCTCCCAGTGAAACAGGCAGTTGCGGATCGGGGAGGTTCTTCTGGGGGAATCGGCGGACGTGAGGAAATGGCCGAGAACTCGAGTGCGCTTCTTGCGATCTCCTTCTACGCACACGCACCCGCCGCGCCAGATCCCGACGATCTGGCTGCCGGTGGATCGGTCTCCGACATACTAGGCGTGCCACCGCCGCCTGCACAGTCCCAGAGTCGTGGTGGGACTGTCGGCATGGCCGGGAGCGGCGAACATATCGCTCCCGGCCATACTGCTGGCCTGTGCTAGTGCCCCATGTGGGCATGCTCGATAAATGTGTTGGTGAACGCCTTGGTAACGTCGACGTCGCCGGCCAGGATGTCGTGCTGGCGCAGCCAGTCGGCGTACGAAGTCCAGCGCTCCTCCGTCTGGGAGCCAAACGGGACCTTGCCGCCGTCGGTCCACATCGGGATGATCAGCTTGATGCCCTCTCGTTCGACTGCCGCGTCGGTCTCGGGGTACGCCTTGACGAGCTGGTCGATCGCCTCATCCGGGTTGGCTGCGGCTGCCGCGTAGCCGGCCACGACGGCGTTGACGACCCGCTGGACGACGTCGGCATGGTCGCGGATCATCTCGCCGCTGGTTACCAGAAGCAGCTCGTAGTAGTCCGGCACGCCAAAGTCCGCGACGTTGATGGCGTTGACCGGCTGACCCTGTTGCTGGGCGAGGATGGCTTCGTGGACATAATACGCGCCAATGATGGCATCCACACGCTTACCGAGCAGCGCCGGCATCAGATCGAAGCCGACGTTCACCGTCTTGACGTCATCGAGTGTCAGCCCGGCCGACTGGAGAACGGTCTTGAGCAGCGCGTCATCGCTCGGCACGCCGGCCATGCCGATCGTCTTGCCCTTCAGCTGCGCAGGCTCGGTGATGCCGGACGATTGCAGCGTCATGATCGTGTTCAGCGGATGCTGGACGAGCGCTGCGATCGAGACCACGTCGAGGCCCTGCTGGCGGGCGATCAGCACGTCGGCCTGATATGAGATTGTGAAGTCATCCTGTCCGGCGGCGACGAGCTGCAGCGCTGTCGTCGGGTCGGACGGAACGTAGATGTTCGGTTCGATTCCCTGGTCTGCAAATGCGCCGGTAGACTGCGCCATGTAGAGCCCGGTGTGATTTGACCACGGGTACCAGTCCAGCGCGATACTGACCTTGGTCGCCTCGCCGGGCGTGCCGGCCGGAGAGCCTGCCGGCGCGCTGGCCGGGGCCGTCGCGCTCG
>CALMXF010000284.1 GCA_937870985.1 uncultured Chloroflexota bacterium | reverse complement strand
GGCCAACGCAGCGCAGGCAGGATGTTCGCTGGCGCCGGCTTCGGCGCATTGGCGCTCGGCGGCGCGCTCGGCGGGGACCTGGTCTACAACCTCGGCACAAATGTCCGCGTCGCGCTCTACCCGAAGCCCCAGATCGAGGAACGCGACGTGCTGGCGTCGGATGAGCTCGCCGAGGGCGAGCGGGTCGTCGTTGAGGACGGCTGGTCGCCAGTGATGCTCTACCGCACCGCCGGCCAGGTCTACGCCGTCGAGGACTGGTGTCCACACGCGGGCGGACCGCTCTCGGAGGGTCCGATTCACGACTGTATCGTCACCTGTCCGTGGCATGGCTCGCGATTCGATGTCCGCAATGGCGCGCCGCTGACCGGCCCGGCCTCCAGTCCACTCCGCACCTTCGATGTCCGCGAGGAGGGCGGGCGCATCCTGATCTCGCCGAACTACGAAGGGCGTGACTGGCCGGATCCGCCGAAGGATCCACGCACCGCGCCGGAGCACATCGCGGCCAGCGAGGACGACTAGTAGAAGTACCCCGACACTGTCTTGCCGGTTGGGTCGATCAGGTAGCCGGAGTCGCCGCCGTTGTTCCAGACTGCGCCGGTGCGGCCCCAGTAGATATCAGTCGGAGTGTTCAGCCCCTTGGCGACGTGCAGGCGTAACGACGCGCCGGGCAGCAGGAAGACGCCATCGGGAAATGTAAAGGTCGTGCCGGATTCATCCTTGACCTGCCATCCCTTGAGATGAATTGTCACATCGTCATGATTGCGGATGAGGGCGTACTCGTACTTCGCGCCCTCCTCCCAGCTCGGATCTGCCAGGATGTAATCAATCCGCAGGTCTCCAGTCGTGATGTTCGCTGGCGTAAGCGTCTCGCCGGCCTGGCCATAGCGCCATGTGTAGTAATGCAGCCCGATGTTGCCGGCCTCGACCTGCCACTCTGGAGAGTTGGCCGGTGTATAGGTGAGGCAGCGACGCTCGAAACATTGCACCAGCACGTCGGACGCGGTCCCGCCAACGCGGACGTTGGCCCAGTAGGCGTCGGTGATCGGGTAGCCGGTGGCATAGAAGGGGTTCTCGAACAGCGGCTCGGTTGCGTAGATTCCCCCCTTGTAGACAGTGCCCTGGCTCTGCATGAACGCCCAGAACGGGCTGGCGACCCAGTGTCCGGTAAGGGAAACCCACTCCGCGTCGGTCGCGCCCCACTGCGCCAGCCACGGGTTCGTATCGACGTTGCCGTCGCGCGCGAGCGTCGCGACGATTGGCGCGCCCTGGACGGAGCGGCTGGCGTCA
>CALMXF010000283.1 GCA_937870985.1 uncultured Chloroflexota bacterium | reverse complement strand
CCAGGAGCTCGACGGTCATTCCCCGGCCAGTAAGCTCCCACGCGAGCATACAGCCGATGATGCCACCGCCAACGATCGTGATGTCTGGCGTGGATTGCCCGATACCCATCTCTGCTCTCTCCCGTCAGCGATCGTGTCGCTGTGCAGGCAGATACCACGGACGGGCAGGCGTGTCCAGTTACACGGACGGTGAGTTGGTGTTGTGGCGATGCCGCAGGCGTGGGCGGTGTCAGAGGCGCTGCAAGTGACCCTGGTCGATACGCCACTTCAGAAACTGTAGCCGTCGCCACTGCGTCGCGGTGTCGACGTACTCAACGAATGGGTAGCAGGCTCGTACCGCCTTCAAAGCTTCGATCTGATCTTCGGTGAATCCCAGCTCGACAAGGTCAGCGATTGTGACTTCCGGGCGGGGAGTGAGCGAGGAAGCCATCATTGGTGTCGCTCCGTTCCCTTCTGGCTCGTGGTGGCGCGATCTGCGCCTGGGCCTCGTGCCGGCTGTGTCTCGGCGCCTTCCGCGTAGCCGTGTCAGGCGGCCCGAGTGTCCTGGCTCTGATAACTGCAACTCACGCGCCACGATTTGGGTTACGCGTCATGATGCAGATGCAGACATCCCCCAACTGGCGCTTCATCGGCAACCGTGGAGGATGTCTATCATAGTGCTAGCGAGATAGCGCCGGATCTAGCGGCATGTTAGCCGTCGGACGGGGCGTCCCCGTCCGAGGAGGCAACGAGCAGTTGCTCGTCCCGGCCCTGGATGCGCTGGCGCTGATCGAGCTTCTTCTGGCGCCGTTCGGTCTTCTTGCGGCGCGAGTCGGTCTGAGCGCCTTCGAGTCGGCGCATGAAGCGCTCGACCTGGCCGGCGGTATCGACGATTCGCTGCTCGCCCGTGTAGAACGGGTGGCACTTATTGCAGAGGTCGACCCGCAGGCTCGGCCTGGTCGACTTCGTTACCCAGGTGTTGCCGCAGGAGCAAACCACGGTCGCTTCCTGGTACTTCGGGTGAATACCCGTCTTCATTGCAGTTGACTCCAGATTCCCGTCGACTTGTATCGACTGGTGAGTGCGATTAGTCGGCGACTGCGGCCTCGACCTCGACGGCGGCCAGCTGGGTGGTGAGCGCATAGACGCTTACACGCCTGCGGTCGCGCGAGATTGGCTCGAACTTGACTTCGCCGTCAATCAGCGAATACAGCGTATAGTCTCGCCCCATCCCGACGTTGTTGCCCGGGTAGAACTTGGTGCCACGCTGGCGAACGATGATGCCGCCGGCCCGCGTCGCGTTGCCGTCGTAGAGCTTCACACCGAGCCGCTTTGCGTTGCTGTCGCGGCCATTACGTGAGCTTCCCATGCCCTTTTTATGAGCCATTGGTGCTTCTCCATTCTATCCCGGCAACTCGGGATCAGGCGATCCGAATCTCGTTGATCGTCAGTCGGGTCATCTCCTGGCGATGGCCAGTGGTGCGGCGATAGCGCTTCTTCGGCTTGAACTTGAAGACGCGGATCTTCGGGCCACGGAAGTGCTCCGAGATTGTCGCAACGACGGCAGCGCCGTCGACAACCGGCGCACCGATTGTGATTCCCGCTTCGCCAGAGACCATCAGCACGCGGTCGATCTCGACCTGCGAGCCAGCCTCGGCATCCAGTCGCTCAACCGCAATCGTGTCGCCCGCGGCGACGCGGTACTGTTTGCCGCCTGTCTTAATGACCGCGTACACCGAGTCCCCCTCCTGTACCCACTATCGGGTGCGTTCGCGCCGTGGTGGATAACGATGATCGTCTCAACATGAACGTCAGGCCAACGCGGTTGCGTGGCCTGCCGACCTCTAATTATATCGCGATCGTGAGTCATACGTCAAAACCGCGATCCCGTCGCTTCCACTTACCCCTATTATAGAACCCTTGTCGAGGAAGTCCGGCGAGAGCAACCGCGCTTGACACCTTTCTCCGGCGGTTCCTACACTTCCATGTCAATTGAACCTTGCCCAGATTTCGCGCGATTGTCGTGCCCTGGGTGACTGGTAGCACCGTCGCGGTTGATCCGCTCTTCCGTCTGGTGCGCCGTGGGAACGAGTACGAGTTTGATGATCCCACCTCATGGCCCGTGTGCCAGGGCGAGTGTCGCGAAGATCGGTCAAGTCTGATGAGCAACAGCCGCGAACATACGCCAACAACACTCCGTATCGCGACGCGGGGCAGCCAGCTCGCGCGATTGCAGACCGATCGCGTCGCGTCGATTCTCGAGGCCGCGCACCCCGGTTTGCGCTGCGAGATTGTCGTTGTTTCGACCCAGGGAGATCGCGACAAGCAGACTCCGCTTGCGATCCTTGGGGGGCAGGGAGTATTTGCCAAGGAGCTTCAGCAGGCCGTCTTGCGCGGCGAGGCGGATTGCGCGGTGCACAGCGTCAAGGACCTCACGTCCGAGATGCCGGCCGGCCTTACATTGGCAGCCATCCTCGACCGAGCCGATCCGCGCGATGTGCTCATTTCTCGCCATCCCGGCGGCCTTGCCGGCCTGCCCACGGGGGCGCGAGTTGGCACGAGTAGTCGTCGCCGCGTTGCCGAGTTGCGTCTTGCCCGCCCGGATCTCGTTGCCGTCGAGCTTCGAGGAAATGTCGATTCGCGCATCCGCAAGGTGCTCGATGATCCGGAGGCCGGGTATGACGCGGCGATCCTCGCGGCGGCAGGTGTCGAGCGGATGGAGCGCGGAGACACCATCTCCGAGTATCTGGACGTCGATCGGTTCATTCCAGCGCCGGGACAGGGCGCGCTTGGTGTTGACTGCCGATCCGACGATCGGGCAACACGGGCGCTTCTCGAAACAATTGCCGACTCGACGACGACCATCGAGGTCGAGGCGGAGCGGACGTTCTTGCGGGTTTGTGGCGGAGGCTGTCGCTCACCGTTGGCGGCCTACGCGCAGGCAGATGCAGGCATCGTCAGGATGTGGGCGATGTACGCCGATGAGTCTCTCGACCGCATAGCGACCACCGAGGACGAGGACGACATGGAAGATGCCAACTCGCTCGCTACTCGGCTGGCGACGACACTCCGGGAGCGTGTTGAGGCATGAGCGCGACACCGCCCGCGCGTGCTCTCGCCGGATTGCGGGTGGTTGTCACTCGTGCC
>CALMXF010000282.1 GCA_937870985.1 uncultured Chloroflexota bacterium | reverse complement strand
CGCCTCGCCGCCTGATGAAAGCGCCAGGCAGAATGCCACGAGGCCGGTCGCGCCGAGAATCGCGCCGGCAAACCCTGGTCTTTCGGACGAGACCGGCGGTCGCCTGTGGACCCCAGCGGCCGCAAGCATGACTCCCGCGGCCAACCCGATCGGGAGGTTGAGCCAGAAGATCGCTCTCCACGAGCCAAGGAGCCCGAAGATCAACGAACCCCAGACCGGGCCAAGTACCCAGCCGAGTGTATCGACCGCCGCGACGAGCCCGAGCGTGAACGCACGCCGGCGCATCGGAACGATGTCCGCAACAAGCGCCATCGACACTGGCAGCATCGCGCCACCGCCGAGGCCCTGCAGCGTTCGCCCAAGGATCATTGTGCCGAGTTGGCCGGCCATGGCGGCCATGATCGACCCCACCAGGAACAACACAAGCGCCGCGCCAAACACTGGGAAACGGCCGAAGAAATCGGACAGCCGGCCGGTCAGAGGCACAGTGACGGTGTAGGCAACCAGGTAGGCGAGCACGATCCACGAGTAGCGATCCGCGTCAACGGCGCTGATGCCGAGGTCAGCGATGACACGAGGAAGGATCGGAGCTACGACCGTGAGGTCCAGCGCGGCCAGAAATACAACCGCCAGAACAGGCAGCAGTCGACGCCAGGGTGTCGAATCCTCGGTACTGGCGATCGTATCGACGTTCAGGATGTTGGCGGTGGCTGGATGTCGACCGCCTCTCCCTGTTTGCTCAGGTCCAGCGTCCACGCGACTGGATTCTTCCGCGCACCCTCTGGCTCCTTCAGCGAAACACGGAGTAGATCGTTCGTGCCGGCGTCCACCCAGAGTGTGACTGAAATAACATCGCCCTGAATCGACCCGCTGGTGACCTGGCTCACTGCGTTCTGATCGACGGTCCCCGTGATCACCCTGGTGTCGCGACCGCCAACAGAGTCGTCCTTCCCGAGGGCAGCGCTTTGCAAGTTCGCGAGAATCGGCTTGATGCCATTCTTCTCGTCGAAGACGACGGCAGGGTTGTAGCTGAAGTCAGCCGGCGCGACTTCCCACTTCCCGCTGATGAAGTTGGTCATCCATGTCTTGTCGCCAATTGCAATCAGCGAGATGTTCGCCTTGGTGATCTGGATATCGATCCGCGCGTCGGCCTTGACAGCGTCAGGCCGCTTGAGATCCCCCTCGGCGCTTAGCAGCTTGATCGACTGAGCGCTGTCGATGAACGCGTCGCCCTCGACCGTCAACTTGAAGTGCGCCGTATCGGTCGCTGCCCAACGATCCCCGGCAGCAGTCAGGACCGATGCAGCCGTCGGTTTCGAGCTGCTGCTGGACGCGCTTCCCGTACTGCAACCACCAGCAAAGACGAGCAGACCGAGGATCACGATGCTGAACAAGCGTAACCGGTGCATCTACACATCCTGTCTGGATCGCATCCCACAGCGGTACGGTTCCCGCCTCTGGTCGGGAACGTACAGTATCATATGGCCCGGGAACCTACTCGCCATCCTTGCGCACCCTGTCAACGTCCGTGGACGCGTGCTATCGCTCAACCGAGGAGTATCTCGATCGTGGAGGACAGTCGGCTGATCGTCGGGGCAGCAACCGATCCGGGGCCTGTCCGTGAAGCGAACGAGGACACCGTATACCACGATGTCGTCGCCAATCCGATCGCTGGCGACCTCCTGGTCCTCGCAGTTGCGGACGGCATGGGCGGGTATCAACGTGGCGAAGTCGCGTCGAGCATGGCTGTTGACGCCTTGCGCGACCGGTTCACCACCGCCGACACGAGCGACGTCGTCGTGCTGCTGAAGCAGGCGTTCCGGCAGGCAAACGAGTCGATCTTCAATGGGGGTTCGGCTGCCGGCGAGCACAACATGATGGGCACAACCCTTGTTGCCGGCGTTGTTAAGGACATGGATCTCGCCATCGGCAACATCGGCGACAGCCGCGCCTACCTGGTTCGCGCCAGGACTCTGAACCAGATCACCAACGACCATTCCCTCGTCGCCGAGCAGGTGGCGATGGGCGCAATGACGCATGACGAAGCGCGCGGCAGTCACCACAAGAACATCATCACACGCGCGTTGGGGCATCGCGAACGGGTCGATGTCGATATCTTCGAGCTGACGCTTCTGCCAGACGACCGGCTGCTCTTCTCGACCGATGGCCTCCACGATCATCTCGAGGACGACGAGATGACCACCATCCTGCTGACGATGTCGCCAGAGGATGCCGCCAAGGAGATGGTCGACCGCGCCATCCGTGCCGGATCGACAGACAATGTCACGGCGCTTTGTGTCTGGGCGGCGCCTGTTAGCGTCCTCGACGCGCCGCCGGCCGCCGCGCCAGCCGAAGCTCGCATGAACTTGCTGCTGACGGCGCTCGTCCTGCTCGGGCTGGTGATCTTCATCGCGATCGTCGGCTACATCGTCCTGGCGACCTGACGCACGATGCCCAGCGGAATCATCGATGCCCATGTCCACATCTTCCCGCCCGAGATTGTCGCTGCCCGCGAGGAGTATCGCGCCCGCGATATGTGGTTCGGAATGCTCTACGAACGCCCGGACTACCTGTTGGCATCCCCCGACGACCTGATCTCGAGCATGGATGCGGCTGGCATCGAGGTGTCGATCGCATGCGGCTTCCCGTGGGCCGACCCGGGCATCTGCCGGGAGCACACGCGGTGGATGGCGGAGGTCCGCGCGCAACATCCGGGACGAATCGAGTTCCTGGCCATCGTCGCCCCGAACGACCCGTCAGCGGCAAGGGATGCCGAGCAAGCGTTCGATCTCGGCGCGGCCGGCATCGGAGAGCTCAACGCGGACGCTCAGGGATTCGATCTGCGCTTGCCAGGGTCCATTTCGAATCTGATGGGCGTCTGCCGCGAGCGCAGCAAGCCAGTCATGCTGCACGCATCGGAGCCGGTTGGCCATATCTACCCAGGCAAAGGCACGGCGACACCTGACCGATTGTTTGACCTGCTTCGCGCCTATCCTGAGCAACCCGTCGCTCTGGCGCACTGGGGCGGGGGCCTGCCCTTTTACGAGCTGAACCCGGCTGTTTACAAAGTCACGCGTAACGTGGTCTACGACTCGGCCGCGACGACGTATCTCTACCGTGACGCGGTATTCCCGGCAGTGATGGGAATCATCGGACCGGATCGTGCCCTTTTCGGCAGCGACTACGCGGTGCTCCGACAGGATCGTCTCCTGCGGAAAGTGCGGCAGGTAGTGTCCGGAGACGCGGACCAACAGATGCTGCTCACCAGAAATGCCCGACGGTTCTATCGGTTGGACGGCCTGAAGGAGATCGCAACGTGATTGCTGGCGTTAGAGGGCTCATCGTCGCTCAGGAACCGGCGGCGCTCATCATCGATCTCCATGGCTTCCTGATCCGGGTGCTCACGTCGGGACGAACCGCATCCGCGGCTGGGATCGTTGGGGATCGCGTCTCGCTTCTGACACATCTCGTCGTCCGTGAAGACGCGCTGACACTCTACGGCTTCATCGACCAGGACGAGTTGGACCTGTTTCAGCTGCTACTCACCGTCAGCGGCGTCGGCCCACGAGTGGCGCTCAATCTACTGTCGTTCGACGAGCCAGCCGTGATCTACGCGGCGATCTCGGACGAGGACGTGAAGCTCCTGTCGCGGACGCCGGGTATCGGTAAGAAGACTGCCGAGCAGATCGTGTTTCATCTCAAGCGGCGGCTGCCGGAGACCATCCCGACGGCGGGCGGGAGCGGCCCGCTCGACACGGCGGAC
>CALMXF010000281.1 GCA_937870985.1 uncultured Chloroflexota bacterium | reverse complement strand
CGTTGCGCCCGGTGCGGCACGACGACGCCCAGGCCCGTCCGGCAGTCCAGCCCATAGACGGTCGCCAGCGTCTCCAGCACCGGAGCGATCAGGTTCTGCTCGAAGACGTTCCGCAGCTGGCTTCGATCCTCGTCGTGGACGATGACCACGATCGGGTAGTCCGGCGCGAGCACCGCCTCGACGAATGGGTCGAGCCCGATCTGCGTGGGCAGCGTCCTCGTCTCAGTCGAGTGGAACTCGATCCCGTCCTCGGCGTAGATCTCGCGTCGGAGGAAATCGGCCATCTCGCTGTGCAGCCGGAAGCTGCGGCTGAAGCGGATGGTCGGCAGACCCATCTCCAGCAAGGTCTCGAAGAGGGATACGTAGGTGCGGTACTCCTGGAACGTCCGGCGACGTTCGTTCGCCCAGTCGTGCTTGACGATCGGCGGCATCTGCCGGTGATCGCCGACCGCGATCAGCTGACCGTCTGGCGCCAGCGCCAGCGCCGCGAGCATCGCCAGCGGCAGGTTCATTTGCGACGCCTCATCGATGATCAGGCACTGGAACAGGAGGTTCCCGAACATCCTCGGCGTCCCGTGCTTGCTGACGACTAGCGAACGATGGGCGAGCGGCGTGCCGCCAACAACGCAATACCGCTCGCGCTCCAGATGGCCCCAGAAAGTCCTCTCACCCATCTTTGGCTGGTCAGCTGGCGGTAGCGACAAAATCGGCGAGTTTGGCTCCTCCTTCGGCTTCAGGCGGTAGAGCGGGACGCTCGACAATTCCGGCCGGAAGTACTGGCGGGTAATCGCGGGGTGGCCGGCCATCAGCTCGGCCAGCTGCTCTTGCGTTTCGACGAGCTTGCCCAACAACACGTTGATTGCCGCGTGGGTATGGCAGGAGACGGCGACGCGGAACGGAATATCCGCATCCATAGCGCCCTGCATCCGAGCAAGAATCGCGAATGCGGTCGTGTAGCTTTTCCCCGTGCCCGGCGGCCCCTGAACGACGAGAATCGGGTCGTCGCCGTGCTCGCCCATGTAGTCGAGCTTGCTCGGCTCGAAGTCGTCGAGCAGGCCGGCCGTATGCAGCGCCTTCAGCCCGTCGACGAACCGTCGCTGGCCAGCCTTCGCCGCCTCGGGCCAGTAGGCCGTCGTGGGCATCCGGCCATCAAGCCGCTCGTGCAACGTGTTGGGGCTACCGTCGCTCAGCGCAGTCGCGAGCTTCATCGAGTGGCTCCCGGACCAGTCGTTCGGATCGCTGTCAAGCATGTACAGGTCACCGTCGCCGAAGCCTCGCTGCTTGTCCTCGATCGTCCCGAAGACGAATCCGGTCGCCGCGGCCCATGCGTTTGTCTGGCGAAACTCCACCGTTGCCCACGCTCGACGGGCTATGCCTTCGGAATCCCGCTCAACCCGCAGTTCGGCCAGCTCCCCACGCGGCGCGTAGAGCATCGACTTGGCCGTCGGCGTGTATTCGCGTACTGGCGCATCGGGTCGTCGATCGATTTCGATCCGTGGGTTGATCACCACCAACGAGTCGGCCCGTAGCGTCGCCATGCCGAGAGCTTCGTCCAGACCGCATTCCGCGCCGTCGACATCGATCCGGAATCGCAGCCGCAATCCCTCGATCGTCGGCTTTGTCGCTTTGTTCTGCTCTGTCGAGAGCTTCACCTTGTCGCCCGGTTCTGCCGCTTCCCTTGCATCCGCGAAATACTCGTCACGCAACGTCGCGCGACGGCGGTTCTCGGCGTTGATCGCCCGCGTCCCAGGGTCCTGATCCGCGTCGAAGTAGCGAACCAGGAGCGTCTCACCGGACAGGATGCGCTTTTCCGGGGCGGGGTTTCGCGCGGCGCGCCAGGCGGCCAGCTCGACCAGCCGTTCGATTGTGACGAACTCATGCAGCGCGCCGGCCAGTGTTCGCGCCTTGCCGTCGGTCACGCTCAGATCCGACAGGGCGAAGGCGTTCTTCTTCGTGAGCCTGTTCGTCGGCAGATCGCGTGCGACATGCTCGATCGCCTCGAGACGGTGTCGCTCGAACCCGGTAAGCTGATCGGTGGTAATGGCCGCGTAGCGCCGGATATCGGAGGTCTCGGCGTCCGACGGCAAGTCGTGCCATGCGCCATAGGCGTACTCCAGCGGGATCTGGCTGTTGAACCGCGCCCGGCTCATGAACCACGACTCGTCGTCCTCCGGGTCGAACCGTCCCCAGAAATCGAACATCCGTCCGGCGAACGTCTTGCGATACGGCTCCGGGGTATTCCAATCGAACCCCAGCCAGGCTGCAACCGACTGTAGCGATTGGCAGACGAACGGGTAGTTGCGGCGTTGGCGAATTTCCTCGGACAGGAACGTCGTCAGCGGTGAGTCGTAGCCAGCCACCTGAGTCATGAAATCGTAGAGCGCCGTGGCGTCGAGGACCGACTGGAAGTGCCGCGCCAGCGCGTCGAGCAACAGGGTCTGGCTCAGCGAGTCCCAGAAGATCAGGTGGATCGGCGCGTTCGGCTCACCGTCTTCATCTGCCGCCGCGACCGCGACAATCGTTGCGAGTACCTCCGACATCCAGCCGATCAGCAGATCGCGTTCGGCAGCCGCGGTGTCGGGAGGCCCGCCGGCCAGCCGAACAACCACCCGGCGGCGCGTCTCGCGCTCCTCGCCTTCTTCGCAGCCGACGATCAGCGCGCCGAGCATGTAGACGCGATCGTGCAGATAGTCGCCCTGCACATCGACGTAGATCCGCACCAGGTTCGGATGCAGATCGGGGCTGCTCAGAGGCAGAGACCCATACCCCTTGTCGGGAATGAAGCTTGGCGGCTTCTCGCCATCGTGCCGCATCCGCGACCGATAGCTACGCGCCCTGAGAACCAGCTCGTCGACACGTGGCCCAATCGGCCAGGTCGTCGCGGCGCGCTGAGCCAGCGCCTCCAATCCGGGCGTCGAGACCAGATCGAGCGACCCGGGAGACGCTGGCGTTTTCAGCGCGGCCAGATCGGCCACGGTCGTGATCCCGATCTGCTGGAGCGCCCGCTTGTCGTTGATCGTCGCGTGCGGGAGCACCGACAGGTCATCGTGGGCAAACGCCCATTTCATGCAGAACTCATTGTAGATACAACTATCGCAGTGCCGATCGATGTGGAACGGCACATCGGCAAACTCCATTGCCGCCACTCGCCGCGCGGTCGAACGCTCGTCGGTAACGAGATCCCGCACCGACCCGAGGTACGGTAGTGGGTCGCGGATGACCTCGAGCAGCCCTTCGCTGAGCCCGAAGATCTCCATTGCCAGCGCCCGTTGATCGTCACGCTCCCGACGCTCGGCTTCGCTCAGCGCCGTGTCGGGGGTGGATGGCCCGCGGTAGAGGATGCCTAGCTCGATCCCGGCCAGGTCAATGCCGGCTTCCGCGAAGACCGTGGCGATCATCTCGTGATAGAAGGCGACCTGCAGCCGGTGGTCGACCTTCGTCGCGCGGGTCGCCTTCATGTCAGCGATCAGCACGCCCAGCCGGCCATCATCGTCGCGCGCCAGCCGCAGCAGGTCGATCGCCCCGCGGATCCGCCAGCCGTCGACATCCGCACTGACACGCGGCTGGAACAGAAGAACCGACTCGCCGGCCGGCAGCGAACGCGCCAACTGCACAATCTCGGCGTTGTTATCGGTCCATCCGCCAGTCTTGGCCGCATCGCGGAAGCTGACTGTCCGTCCGCGCTCGGCAGCCTCCCCCTCGATGCGGTCTTCGAACTCCTGCCCAGAGCGCGGAAACAGCGCCGGAATCCGCTGGGCGCGCACGCCATACTCGCCCATGAATCCGGTGCCATGGGCGCGTTCGTGTAGCCGAAAGCGGAGGAACCGCTCGCATTGGCCCAGACGGACAAAACGCGCGACATCGGTCGGCACGATCGTCTTTGTCTGGCTCTCGGAGAGTGGCTGCAGCAATGGCTCGGTCATCGGCGGCGCATCCTTGAACTGATCGGCTCGATTACACGGGAAGAATACGACATTGCCTGGACGCAAACCCCGCGCGTGACGTCCGTGCTAAGGTCATCAGGGAATAGCATCAACCTGGGGCGGCCACACGCTATTGCCGCCATCAATGGGCAATCCCCCTGTACAGGAGGTATTGTTGAGCCGCAGACAACGACCCGGCGCACCCTATCCGTTGGGCGCGACCTGGGACGGGAGAGGCGTCAACTTCGCCATCTTCTCCGAGAATGCAACCGGCGTTCGGCTCTGTCTCTTCGAAGCCGGCAACCCTGCGGTCGAGAGTGAACAGATACCCCTCCGCGAGGTGACAGCGCATGTCTGGCACACCTATCTGCCCGACATCCACCCCGGCCAGCGCTACGGCTATCGCGTCGATGGCCCGTACGAGCCGGGGAACGGGCTGCGCTTCAACCCCAACAAGCTGCTGATCGACCCGTACGCGAGGGCGCTCACTGGTCAACTGGACTGGGACGCACCGGTCTTCGGCTTCGACCTGCACGATGACGACGGCGATCTGTCGTTCGACGAGCAGGACGATGCCTGGGGCGTGCCGAAGGGCGTGGTAATTGACCCGGAGTTCGACTGGGAGGATGACCAGCTCCCGCGTATCCCCTGGCAGGATTCGATCATCTACGAGACCCACGTCAAGGGCTTCAGCATCCGAAACCCCGCCGTGCCGGAACAGCTACGCGGGACCTACGCCGGCGTCGCGCACCCGGCCTCTATCGACTACCTCACCAGCCTCGGAATCACCGCCGTCGAGCTGATGCCGGTGCATGCATTCCTCGACGATGGTCATCTCCTCGAACGAGGCCTCTCGAACTACTGGGGGTACAACTCACTCTGCTTCTTCGCGCCCGATGGACGATACAGCAGCTCGGGTGACTGCGGCGCGCAGGTGCGCGAATTCAAGGCGATGGTCAAGGCCCTGCATCGTGCCGGCATCGAAGTCATCCTCGATGTCGTCTACAACCACACCGCCGAGGGCAGCGAGCTCGGCCCCACGCTGTCGCTGCGCGGCATCGACAATACCTCGTACTACCGCCTCGTCGCTGACGACCCGCGCTACTACTTCGACTTCACGGGAACAGGCAATTCACTGAACCCACGCCATCCCCAGGTGTTGCAGCTCATCATGGATTCGCTGCGCTACTGGGTCACCGAGATGCACGTGGATGGCTTCCGATTCGACCTGGCCGCCACCCTGGCCCGCGAGCTGCATGACGTCGATCGATTGTCGGCGTTCTTTGACATCATCCACCAGGATCCTGTCATCTCGCAGGTCAAGCTGATCGCCGAGCCGTGGGACGTCGGCGAGGGCGGCTACCAGGTCGGCAACTTCCCGGTGCTGTGGACCGAGTGGAACGGCAAGTACCGAGACACCGTCCGGCAGTTCTGGAAGGGCGACGAGGGCTTGATGGCCGACCTCGCCTACCGCTTGACCGGCTCGAGTGACCTCTACCAGAACGACGGACGAAAACCGTACGCCAGCATCAACTTCGTCACCGCCCACGACGGGTTCACGCTCGCCGATCTCGTCTCATTCAATACGAAGCACAACGAGGCCAACGGCGACGAGAACCAGGACGGCGCCGACGACAACATCTCGTGGAATTGCGGTGCGGAGGGGCCGACGGACGACCCGGAAATCAGGGCATTACGCGCGCAGCAGCAGCGCAACTTCCTCGCCACGCTCCTGCTCTCGCAAGGCGTGCCGATGCTATCGGGTGGAGACGAGATTGGTCGGACACAGGGCGGCAACAACAATACGTACTGCCAGGACAACGCGACCTCGTGGTACGACTGGGATCTCGACCCGGCCGGCGACGCGCTGCTCAGCTTCACGAAGCGGCTCATCGCTATTCGCAAGCGACACCCGGTTCTCCGCCGCAGACGATTCTTCCAGGGACGACGTGTCTACGGATCGGATATCCGTGACATCACCTGGTTCCGTCCCGACGGCAAGCTGATGACCGACGACGAATGGGATGCAGGATGGATTCGGACACTCGGCATGCGCCTGGCCGGCGATGCGCTCGGCGATGTCGACGAGCGCGGCGAACCGATCGTCGACGACACGCTGCTAATCCTGGCTTCCGCGCACCATGAGCCAATCGACTTCATGATGCCGGGCGTTCAGCCGGGGGTCGAATGGGAGCTCATCTTCGATACGAGCTCTCCGGGCCCGAACGAGCAACCACGACGGTACACCGTCGGCGAGAACTACCGGCTCGCGGGGCGGTCGGTTTCCTTGCTCAGAAGAGTCGATGAGTAAGGTCGCGTTGCCGATAAGCTACTCGCGGCTGTTGTCTGCGTCCAGCCCGATCACGTGAACGGCAGCTTCTGGCACAAACACCCGAGACTGACCGCCTGTCCCGAGCTTCAGCCGGCCGATCTCTCCGCGCGATACACCAACCTCCAGATGTCCAGCCCCGATCGCCACGACGATCGTTGCTCTGGTGCCGTAGTCGAGCACATCGACGATCTCGCCTGATAGTTCCGTGCCTCGCTCGCCGGCTGGGGCGTCACTGGTAAGCAGGCGCAGGAGGTCGGACCTGAGCACGACGTCGACCTGTCCCTCGTGAACCTGACGAGGGCTCCGAAGCCGGCCGACGGGCGTTTCGACACGCATTCCGCTCGCATCGCGCGACGCGACACCGGCGAAAATGTTCCGAGCCTGGACGAGCTCGGCAACCACCCGGTCGGCGGGCGTCGCGAGAACACGAGCGACACGATCGACCTGGCGAAGCCGGCCATCCACCATGATCGCCATTGTCGAGCCGACAGTCACCGCCTCTTCGAGGTCGTGAGTCACAAAGACGACCGGCACGCCGAGGTCGCGTTGGATCACCTGAAGGAGCGATCGCAACTCCAGCCGGGTCGGCGCGTCCAGCGCGGCAAGTGGCTCATCCAGCAGCAGCGCCTCCGGGTCAGCAGCAACGGCCCGCGCCAGCGCGATTCGTTGCTGCTGACCTCCCGAGAGCTCGCCGGGTCGGGCCGCTGCTCGGTCACCGAGCCCAACCACGTCGAGCACCTCACCGGCGCCAATGCGAGCTTCGACCCGCCGCAAAGAGACGATTCAGATGCAGGGGGAGATTGTTGAGACCCTCCCCAATGCA
>CALMXF010000280.1 GCA_937870985.1 uncultured Chloroflexota bacterium | reverse complement strand
CTCATGGCGCCGCGTCGTTATCTATGTCACTCAACAGTGCTGGTTGATCAGGGGCTCGACGGGGTTGGCTCTGCAGCCGGAACGGTCGGCGTCGGGTCATCGGCCGGCGGCGTGGGATCGTCGGCAGCAGGCGGCTGATAGACAGGTGTCGGCGCCGGGATGGTGACATTCGGACCCACCAGCGTCACGTTGCGAGACGGCTGATAGTAGCTATTGAACGTCGTCTCGTCGATGACGTTGCCGTCCTTATCCTTGACAACACGATGAATCGCGGCACTGAAGCCATCCTCGGCGTGCTCGACGAAAATCTGCTCGCCGGGTCCGAGCTGATCGCTCGGCTGGTACACCATCGTCGGGTCAGCTCTCACAACGCTTGAGATGACCGGATCATCAACATGCACCTGCCAGCCCTGGCTTGTACCCCACAGCTCGACCGTCAACCACTCGCCATCGGTCACTGCGCGGACGGCAAGCCAACTATTTGTCGGATTGTAGAACGTGAAGTCGAGACCGTAGTCCGGGTCAACTGTGGCGTCGAGGCCCGTCATGCCGCCGGGGCCATTGCCGTAGTTCGGGATCCAGTACAGGTGCCAGTTGCGAGTGCCGATCGGCATTCCAGCCCAGAACGCTGACTGGAAAACGGTCGTCGAGACTTGGCAGATACCCCCAGCAACCGACGGCACCGTCCGCGGCACTCCGTTTTCGCCCGCGACGATTCCGAAGCCCACCTGATAGCCATCATCGAGGGTTGCCGTGCCGCCGATGGCGTTGTTGAAGCTGAACGTGCCACCCGGCGCGATCAGCGCGCCGTTGACCGCCGCTGCCGCCACCTCAACGTTCGTGGCCCGGTTGTGGCTGGAGCTTCCGTAATATGTCGATGCGCTGCCCAGAACCTCGTGGATGACGATTGCCGAATCCCCCGCGGCGGGATCCTTCTGCTCGTCGACGATAAGCGCCGTCCGGCCTTCCCCACCAAGCGTATTGCGCGTGATCGCGCGCACGCTGGCAGCAATATCGACCGACCGACCCGGCAGGGCGCCCTCGGGCGCAACGATCGCGCCGCCCTTCCAGCGGTATCCTGTCGCAGGTCGGCTAACACCGCGCGCGACCGGCTCGACGACCTTGAACATCGCCTCCTGATCGACGGTCAGGGACTGCGTCGTCGGATCCATTCGCAGGGTTCCCGCAAACGCGACGCCGTCCAGTGTCTGCTCGCCATCTGGCCAGGTTACGACCATGCCACGGTCGGCGATGTCGTTAGCGCGACCGAGCAGTGGATCGAGGGTTGCTGTCGTGATCTTTGGCGTCGCCTCGTTCACGACGAGCGCGACCTGGTGCTGACCGCCGAGCAGTGACTGCTGCAACGCGAGGCGACTGGCGCGCACGTCGAGATCGCGAGACGATAGTTCGGGATCGATACGAAATCTGCCATCGTCACCGAGAACGATTGTCGCGTCCTTCATCTCACGGTGAATGGCCGGCGAGAGCGTGTCCAGCATCGAATCCATGACCAGCGGGTTGAGCGCGAGACGCTTGTCGCGGACGGTGATCGCGGTGGCGAGCGCTTCCGGAGTGATCGTCCAGTATTGGCCGGAATCGGAAAGGTAGACAGTCTCACTCAGCGCCTGGATGGCCGGATCGGTGATTGCTTGCAGGGCGGCTGTCGTCGTTGTTGGCTTCACGGTGATGATGCGCGCCTCAATCGGGACGACCTTCAGACCGTTGATCGCCGCGCGGAGCTGGCGCTCGACATCCCGTGAATCCACGCCGGTTCCTGCCGAGGATGGATTGATCGAGAGCGCGTTCCCCTGCAACGAGAAGCTGGCATCAACCGGCGCAACAACCGACCCCTCGCTGAGTGCCGAGAGTACTTGTGCAAGCCGGGTCGGATCGTAACTGTAAACTGGCGCGATATCGACGCCGATAGTATGCGCAGCCAACCGCTCGGCGGCCGCGCCGAACGTGCCACCGCGGCCGACGCCGAGGGCTCGCGCATAGGTCGCGGACGAATCGAAGCGCAGACCGAGATCAGCCGGGTCGACCTCGGCGGTTCGACCATCGAGGCGGAAGGTCAACGGTCGTTGCTGGAACGCTGCGAATCGCGAATTCAGCTCGGAGGTCACCTGTGTCTGGCTTCCGCCCGACAGTTCGGCCCCGCCAACCCGGACGCCCTGTTCGATCTCACTCCCGCGGGGCGGCAGCCCGGCGATCATTCCGCTGACGAGCAGCAGTGCCGCCGGAATCGCCAGCAGGATCAACGCCCGCGCCGCGATG
>CALMXF010000279.1 GCA_937870985.1 uncultured Chloroflexota bacterium | reverse complement strand
GAGCGGCCGCGGACTTGCCTGGCTGGGCGGGCTGGCGCTGATTGTTGGCGCAGTCTTCTTCCTGAGCCTGGCCTTCAGCCGTGGCTGGATCGGGCCGGCTACGCGCGTGACGATCGGTCTGGTTAGCGGAGCGCTGATGCTGGCAGGCGGCGGCAAGATCTTCGAGCGGCGCGAGCGGGTCATCGGCCACGTCCTGGTCGCCGTCGGTCTCGGCGTCCTCAGCCTTTCACTGCTGGCTGGTTGCGATTTCTACGACCTCTTTTCGATCCACGTCGCGCTGTTCGGCACATTCGCTGCCGCAGCGGTGGCCGCCGTCATCGCTATCCATGCTCGGTCGCAGGTCGTCGCTATCTTCGGTCTCGTTGCCGCGCTGGCGTCTCCCCCACTGCTCGGGGCGGAGCCGGACGGCGCGACGATCGCATTCCTGGTGGTCGTGCTGGCTGGCACGACTGCGATCACGCTCACCCGCGACTGGCGCTGGCTGGCGCCGGTCGCCTTCGTCCTCTCTGCGCCACAGTTGGCAGACTGGGTGTTGAGCAATCCGGCCGTCGCGCCAGCGCTGCTAGCGACCTGGGGCTTCTGGCTGCTCCATGTGCTCGCGGCTGGCGGCGAGGAGTATCGTGTCCCGCGCGACCGGCTGCGCCCCGTCTCGGCGATGCTCCTGCTGGCGAACGCCTCGTTCCTCATCTGGGCCGGGTTCCGGCTGCTCGAAGGCGGACTCGACGGCTGGCGGGGGCTGTTCCTGGTCGGCGTCTCCCTGGCGCATGCCGCCATTGCGGCCTACTTTCTCGTCGTCCGTGGCCAGCGCAACCCATTCGGCCTGCTGATGGCTGGCACAGCGCTGGCCGCGTTCAGCATCGCCGTTCCGGTCCAGCTTGGCGGGCCGATCGTCCCGATTATCTGGGCAGCCCAGGCGGTTGCGCTGACCTGGGTCTACACGCGGACACGCAACGGGTATGCGGCCAGCGCGGCAGTCGTCCTTGGCGCTGTCGCAGCGCTACATCTCGCCACGATCGAGTACCCGTTCTGGCAGATCGACATGGCAGGCGGACCGGAGCGTGTGTTCCTCAATGGAAATGCCGCGACAGCCGGGTTCCTGCTGGCCTCGCTGATAGTGGCCGGCTGGTTCGTCCACGATCGCTTCGTTCGGATGCTGCTGGCTGCGGCCGGCGTTGCGCTGGTTGTCTACGTCCTGCCGTTCGAGCTTTCGGGCGCGGCGCTCGTCGGGGGCTGGTCGGCGGTCTGGGTCGTGGCGCTGGTCCTCTGGCGGACACCAGCATTTCGGCCCGATATTGATGATTACGGTGTGTCAGTGCGCTGGCGAGCTCTCGCCATTCGTGGGGCTGCCCATGCGCTGGCGGTCGCCGCGGGCGTCGCCGCCATCTGTGCTATCCAGCACCTGACGGCGCTTGACTTGCCGTTGGAAGATGCCTTTGCTCAAACTAGACCGGAGACTCCGTTCGTCAACGCTCCGAGTCTCGCGGCGGCATTCATGATTGCGGCCGCGCTGGCCGGCGCCTGGATCGTGCGTGCCTGGGATCGCGCCCGTGGCTGGTCGATCGTTGCCGCTGTGGCGATTGCTGGCTACCTGCTGCCGTTCCAGGTTGTGGAAGCGGCGGTCGTGGCCGGCTGGTCGGCCCTCGCCGTCGCGATCGCCCTCCTGGTTCGTCGGGATGCTGCGAACGCCGCCCTGTACCACGGAGTCTCGCTGGCGTTGCTCGGCTTCGGCGCGCTGCTCACGCTCGCGCGCGTTGCTCCGCTCGACCGCCTCGCCGTCGACGCCACGCGCGCGATCGACCATCCGTTGCTGTGGAGCGGCGCGACAGTTGCCGGCATCGCGCTGGCAGTCGCCGCAGGGGTTGCTGCCAGAGTCGTGCGCGACAAGCCACACGGGCGCTGGCTGATCGTTGCCGCGTCGATTGCCATCGTCTACACCCTCTCAGTCGGCCTGGTCGACGCGTTCCAGCGTCAGATCGGCGGGGAGACGGCGCTCGAGGAGCTACAGAAGCGGGCTCAGGTCGGGCTCTCGATCCTCTGGGCCGTTCTCGGCGGCGCGGCGTTCGTCGCCGGCATTGTCATGCGCCGACGCGAGGCTCGCTGGCTGGGGTTGGGATTGCTCGGCGTTGCGGCCGCCAAAGTGTTCATCGTCGACCTGGCTTCCCTCGACGCCGCCTACCGTGTGCTGTCCTTCATCGGACTGGGCATCCTGCTGCTACTCAGCTCGTGGGCCTATCAACACTGGATGCCGAACCTCCCCGAATCAGACGGACGCCCTGACCCCGTCGCTAGAGCTGGTGGGGAGTAGGAGAACCCGTTGCTCAGCGATCTCTCCGATGCAGCCAAGCATCTAGCGCCGCCCGAGCAACACTATCCGTGCGGCGCTGGGAGACCGCCGGTCGCCAGAGACGTGATGTTTCAGGCGCTCTGTCTGATGTGGCACGTGGCGCCAGGCCGGCATGCTGGAGCGCAAGCAGAACGTCTTCGACGCCTTCATCGCCGC
>CALMXF010000278.1 GCA_937870985.1 uncultured Chloroflexota bacterium | reverse complement strand
CGCGATGAGCGGCCGCCGGCCGCGGCGATGGTCGAGCGCGCCTGCGCCTACCTGACCGCGAATCTCGATCGCACGGTGACGCTGGCCGAGTTGGGCAAGGCGGTCGGGCTCAGCCCGTACTATCTCCAACGCACGTTCACCGGCATCACCGGAGTCTCGCCACGCGCCTGGGCGGACGCCCGCCGGCTGGAGACCCTGAAGACCCAGCTCCGTGGGGGCGACGACGTGACAACGGCGCTGTATGACGCGGGGTATGGATCGAGCAGCCGGCTGTACGAGCGCGCGCCTGGACAGCTGGGGATGACACCCGGCACGTACCGACGCGGCGGGCAGGGGATGCGAATCGGCTGGAGCATCCGCAACTGCGCGCTCGGCCGGATTCTTGTCGCGGCGACCGAACGCGGCGTCTCGGCAATCTACATCGGCGACGATGACGGAACGCTGGAGGATGCGCTGCGCCACGAATATCCGGCCGCCGAGATCGAGCGCGACGACGACCGGATCGGCGGGTGGATGGATCGAGTGCTGGATCACGTCGCTGGCAAACGCGAGTCGCTCGATCTGCCGCTTGATGTCGTCGGCACAGCCTTCCAGCGCCGCGTCTGGGAAGCGCTGAGAACCATCCCGCTCGGCAGCACGCGCTCCTACGCCGAGGTAGCGAACAGCATTGGCGAGCCGCGCGCTGTCCGGGCCGTCGCCCAGGCCTGCGCGAAGAACCCGACCGCGATAACCGTCCCCTGCCACAGAGTCGTCCGCAGCGACGGCAGCCTCTCCGGCTATCGCTGGGGCGCCGAGCGCAAGCAGGCGCTGCTCGACCGCGAGCGTGACCTGGCGTCGGTCGAAGATTGATGGCGAGCGACGGAGACGAACAGACAGACCGACTCGAGCGGGAGATCCTGCCTGCCGGCGCGCTCGATTTCCCGCTCGCGCTCGCCTATGTCCACGGCTGGACCGCCTCGACGCAGGAGCGCGTCGACCTTGAGACGGCAACCTGGCGACGAGCGCTGACGCTCGATGGGCGCGATGTGCTTGTGACGCTCAGTCCCGGCCCGACGCCAGACACACTGGTGCTCGAAGTGGCCGGGAAGGGCGCCTGTACCCAGACACTCGACGCTGCCGAGCGGGTCGTCCGGCGCGTCTTCGCGCTCGACGCCGACCCGGCGCCGTTCGAGGCGCTGGCAGCGGGAGACGACATCCTCACGCCACTCGTCGCGCCGTACCCTGGCATGCGGCCAGTCGTCATTCCGGATCTGTATGAGACGCTCATCTGGGCGATCCTCGGCCAGCAGATCAATGTCGGCTTCGCCCGCCGATTGAAGGAACGGCTGGTCGAGACGGCCGGCCACTCGATCGAGATCGACGGCGCGAGCTATCCGTTGCTGCCGCGCCCCGAGGAAGTCGCAGAGATCGATCCAGCCGCGTTGCTGGCGCTCCAGTTCAGCCGCCAGAAGGCCGCCTATGTTATCGGCGTCTCTCAGGAGATCGCCGCCGGGAGGCTGGATCTCAACGCGCTGGCCAGCCTGCCCGACGATGAGGCCATCGCCGAGCTGATCCGCCTGCGCGGCGTTGGCCGCTGGACGGCGGAGTATCTGCTGATGCGCGGTCTCGGCCGGACGGATGTCATTCCGGCCGGCGATGTCAGCCTGCAGCTTCTCATCGGCACCGCTGCCCTCGGCCGCCGCGCCAACGAAGCCGAGCTGCGTGAGATCGCCGACCGCTGGCGCCCCTGGCGTGCCTGGGCAACGTTCTTCGTCTGGATGAGCCGGCAGTTCGGAGGGTAGGAGCGAGACGCTACCTATCCTCCGATCCTCCGGGCGGTGACATAATGGCCCGACCAGTAGTCGTCGTTCAGGTTGTCCAGCCCAACGCCGCCCGACGAGCCGCCCGCGCTGATGAACTGGCCGTCGCCGACATAGATACCGACATGGGACAGGCCCGCTCTGGAGGTGTCTTCAAAAAACACCAGGTCGCCCGGACGAAGGCTGGCGACGTCGATTGCGACGCCCTGACGGATCTGCTGATCGATCGCGCGTGGGAAATCGCTGCCCAGCACACGGTTGACGACGAAGTAGGTGAAGCCCGACGCGTCGAAGCCGGAGGATGTCGTTCCGGCCGGGAGGTACGGCACACCAACGTATGCCATCGCGCCCGCGACGATCGCGTCACCGACGCCCGACCCGCTATCCCCGCCAGCTGCGGCTCTTACCAGAATCGGGCCGGCCACCGGCACGGCAGCGAGGTAGCCACCATGCACCCAGCCGTTCACGCCGGCAGCCGTCACTCGATACCAGGCCGCGCCATTCGCAGCGGATATCGGCCCATCGGCGATCGTGACGATGGTGTCCTCGGGCAACCGGTCGACGGCTGCGCTCTCGACTCCTGCGCCGTCGCGGACATTGACCCCCTCGCCGCCAGTGCCGCTCACTCGC
>CALMXF010000277.1 GCA_937870985.1 uncultured Chloroflexota bacterium | reverse complement strand
ACGCCAACACCAACGCCGGAACCGACCCCGCCGGCCGAGCCAACACCGCCGGCCGTGACGCCGACGCCGTCGCCGGAACCGGCGCCGCCGACCGAGCCGACGGCTACTCCACAGCCGAGCCCGACGCCGGTCGTGCCGACGTTCAAGACCGTTGACGAGCTTGCTACCTATCTGGTCGAACGCGAGCCTGCATTCACCGCACTCTCGCGGAACGACCTGGCGACGCTGACGACCGAGGCGGTCAAGCGACGGATCGCGGTCGACGGCATGACGCCAGAGCAGATCACCGCATTGACCCAGGGTGATTACAAACGTCTGGTGGAAGAGCGCTTCAGAACGCTCACGAACGAACAGATTACTGCGCTGGTCGACGAACGGATCGCGAAGCTGACCGAGCAGGACATCGTTGCGATCATCGAGACGGTGAAGGTACTCATGCCCGCCCTCCCGACAGCCAAGCCACTCGGCGCGACGCCGACACCGTAATATCTGTCCACACCGAAGCTGACAACGCCCCCGCTGGTTCGGGGGCGTTGTTGTTCCTGCGGTTGTTCGAATGACTGCGCCCGGCGTATTCTGGCGCAGCCGCCCTGGACAGCGGAAGCGGCTGGATGTGGGAGTTGGGGGTGGCCGACGCATGAACGAGGTTCTCGCGCACGATGGTTTGACCGAGATCAACGGGCTCCGACTGGCCTGGCAGGAATGGGTTGGCGGCGACGCGCGGCCACCGGTCCTGTTGATCCACGGGCTGGGGTCATCGAAGCGTGTCTGGGATCTGGTCGGGCCGATCCTCGGGCGAGAGCGGCGCGTTATCGCTCTCGATCAACGGGGCCATGGCGAGAGCGACAAGCGGGATGACGGCTACGACATCGAGCAGATCGTCCGCGACGATCGCGCGCTGGCGGAGGCGCTTGGTCTACGGCTACCGGTCGTCGTCGGCCATTCGTGGGGGGCCGACGTCGCGCTGGCCTACGCATCGCTCTTTCCCTATGGCGTCAGCGCTGTCGTCCTGGTCGATGGCGGAGTCGTTGATATGCGGTCGTTGTCCGACGCGAGCTGGGCGGACATCGAGCACGATCTGCAGTCCCCGGATGTGAGTGGGCTCTCGCGAGATGAGTTCCTGGCGCGGACACGATCGCGGCGCGATCTGCCGTGGCGGCCCGAGCTGGATGAGATCGCCCTCAGCACCGTGTGTGTGCGTGAGGATGGCGCAATCTCGCCTCGACTCACGCACGAAAGCCAGCGCAAGATTCTTCGCTCGGTCCGGGAGTACCGGCCGGCCGACTACTTCGAGGCGGTTGCCTGCCCGGTGACGATCGTGCTGGCCGATAACTCGACCGCCGATGAGCGGGCGCGCGCATTCCTCGCGCTCAAGCAGCAGGGGGCCGACGCGGCGCTGATGGGACTGCGACGCTCACCCGACCGTCGGGTGGTCTGGTTCTCGGAGACGGCCCACAACATCCCGGTTCACCGCCCGGAGGCGCTGACAGCTGAGATCGAGATGACGATCGCAACGCTGGATGATGAATGAGCGAGATACGAACCGGGAGGGCGATTGCCCTCCCGGCTCGTGGGCCTGTTGGTGGGGTGCGAGGGTATCCGAGGTTACCCCTTGGACTTGACGTAACGCTCGTTGACGGCGTCCCAGTTGATGGTATTCCACCAGGCGGCCAGATAGTCTGGCCGGCGGTTCTGGTATTTGAGGTAGTAGGCGTGCTCCCAGACATCGACGCCCATGATCGGATAGTTGCCGTCCATGAACGGGCTGTCCTGATTGGCGGTGCTGATGACCTCCAGGCCACCGCTGCCATTCGCGATCAGCCAGGCCCAGCCGGAGCCGAACCGGCCAGCGCCGGCCGCGTTCATCTTCGCCTTGAGCTCGTCAAGACTGCCGAACGTGCTCTTGATCGCGTCGGCCAGCGCGCCGGTTGGCTCGCCGCCGCCATTCGGGCCCATAATCTCCCAGAACATGGTGTGATTAGCGTGCCCGCCGCCATTGTTACGGACTGCTGTGCGCTTGGCTTCGGGGACTTTGTCAATATTCCGGAGCAGATCCTCGATCGCCATGTCGGCGAACTCGGTGCCGTCGACCGCGGCGTTGAGGTTGTTGACATAAGCAGCATGATGCTTATCGTGGTGGATACTCATCGTCTGCTGGTCGATATTCGGCTCGAGCGCATCTTCTGCATACGGCAGTTTCGGAAGATCAAATGCCATACGTTGAACCCTCCCTGTGACTATCGCGATGAACCGTTTGGCCGTGCCGTCGGGTGGCAGCGGCGCCAGAACCACAGGCGCCACACGGCTACCGTCTAGAATAGCCAACCATAGCGGCAATCGCAATGCGAAACACGTCGCATGCGCGTGGCCGGCCACATATTCCATAGCACAATGCTTGCCAGGATCAGTCGGACGACGGATGACGAGGAGTAGTTGGATGTGGAGTGATGCCGCGCGGGTCAGTGTTGCGCTGGATCGGCGTCGATTCCTTAGAATTCTGGCCGGCGCGATAGCCATGCCGCTCGCTGCAGCCTGTGGCGGCAAGGGTGATACGACGCCATCCGCCTCGCCGACGACGACGGGCCCACGAACGCATGTGGTCAGCATGACCGATGCGCCAGCGTTCGACCCGGCCGAGCTCACGATCGCGGCCGGCGACACCGTTACCTTTGTCTCGGCCGGGAACGAGCCGCACACGACGACCTGCGATCCGGCCCGGCTGCCCGATATTGCGGCACTCCCCGAGCTCGCCGCCATCTGGGATTCCGGCCCGCTCCTGCCCGGCCAACGCTTCAGTGTCCGCCTGACTGTTCCCGGCGTCTACACCTATGCCTGTCTGGATCACGCCACCGAGGGGATGGTCGGGAAAGTGACGGTCGCGGGGTAGGATCCTTACGCCTTGACCAACTGGACCACGCGCCCGCCAGTCAGATCGAGCAGGTCGCGAACGCGAATCTCCAACATGCGGTCATCGCGCCCGGATCCGCACCAGGCGATGTCGATCTGCGTGACGGCCTCATCGAAGATGACGCGGGCTCGGACTACCGGCGCTATCGGCGCGAGGCCCTCCGGATCGCAGCC
>CALMXF010000276.1 GCA_937870985.1 uncultured Chloroflexota bacterium | reverse complement strand
GAGCCGGTCCAGCGGACGAGCGCAGTGCCGGCCGAGCGCGCGGGCGCAACCGCGACGCGCAGGTCGATACCTTGCTGGAGCGTGAACGTAGCCGAATTGTCCACGCGCTCGATCATCCCGGCGATCGACGCCAACTGGCTGGCAATACCCAGCACTGCGTCCGGATCCTCCCCGATCGCCAGCAGGTCGATGTTGCCGGTTGTCTCACACATCCGCCGAACAGACCCGACAACGTGTACCGGCGCGTTGGTCCTCGCGCTAAGGTCAGCCGCCAGTCGCTCGGCCAACGGGAATGCCGCGCCGATCGAGCTCCGACCACTCCGGCGCTGGAGGAACGCAAGCCCCTCGGTGATCCGGATCTGCGCTTTCGGCCCCATCCCTTTCATCGTCCCGAGCCGGCCGTCGCGGATCGATTCCTCGAGTCCGGCAAGCGAGGTGATCCCCAGTTCCCGATACAGTCTCGCGGCTGTCTTCAATCCGACACCCGGCACATCGAGCAGCGCCAGCACCGACCCCGGCATTTGTTCCTGAAGCTCGTCAAGCGCCATGAACGACCCCGTGGCAACAATCTCGTCGAGGATTGCCGCGATGCCGGCGCCGACTGACGGGATTGAGCGGAGGTCTGACTCTGTCGCGACCGGCCGATCATGCTGCTGGATGGAGTCCGCCGCCCGCCGATAGGCGTTCAGTCGAAATCCACTCTCGCCGGTCATTTCCAGCAGGTCGGCATAGGCTCGTAGCCGATCGGCAATCTGGCTGTTTGTGATCATCGCCACCCCCTCGCGCATTCTCGAGCGATTACTTGTCTCGCATGATCTACTGATCATCGCATCAATTCGGTACGCTTACGGTTGCGGGCGCTCGCTGATGGAGGCGAGCCAGTTGGTGTGTGAGGGGTAGGCATGGCGAGCTTTCATCAATATCTCGGCGAGGGCCTCTTTGTCATCTATCTGTTCGTCATTATTGTGGTGCTGTTTGCGGGGCGGCGGGGCCGGCCTGTGCCTGCCGCGCTCCTTGGCGTCGCGCATCTGTTGTTGGCCGTTCAGGTCATCATGGGGGTCCTCCTGATTTCGGAAGACTCTGGCAGAGTCTCGATCATTCATCCGATTCTCGGCCTGCTCACTGTTGCAGTGCTCGGGTCGACTCCGATCCTGCGCAAGCGTCTTGGATCACGTCAGGGTCAACTCGCGTCGCTCGGGATCATCGCGGTCCTCATTCTCGCCGCGGTGACGACAGCGATGGCCGGCTGAGAAAGCACCGAGCCGCAGACGTCGGGCACGCGGCACGAGCCTGGGATCCAATAGCGATAATCCCTGGGGTCTGTTAGTTTTCCCCACGCGGAGAAGGGACGCGGAGTGGCGCAGGAGCACTGGCAAAACGATCTATACGAGCAGTTGGCACTCGGGAGCGCGGCGCAAACCAACCCGATTGCTGCCAGCCTCCTCGAATCACTGGATGACCAACGCTTCAAGGCACTCCGCGACACTGTTCTCGACGAAGCCCACCTCTATCCGGGCGCCGTTGCGCTCGAGATCGGCTGCGGCCCCGGCATGATGCTGGAGGGCATTGCCGATCGCGTCGGGCCAGAAGGCGAGATCCATGGCCTCGACCTCAACCCCCACTTCATCGACATCGCAACACGACGTTCGAGGATGCTTGGGCTGAATCAGACGCGGTTCGTCACTGCCGACTGCCACACGTTGCCGTATCCCGACTCCACGTTCGATGCCGTCCTTGCGGAGCGTCTGCTGATGCACGTCGCCCCGATCACACGTGTGCTGACCGAAATCTCCCGTGTGTTGACGATCGGTGGCCGAGCGGTGTTTGCCGATTACGACCCGTACAGCGCGTTCGCCGCCGGCCCAGATCCCACCATCACATCACGCGTTCTGGCGTCAGCGGCGTCGGTCTACGCCTCCCCACTGGCGGCGCGCGAGACGCCATCCGCGTGCATTCAGGTGGGGCTGTACGTCGAGAGGGTGCACGGTCACCTGCTGGTGTTCGAGGATCCGAACGCGCCTAACGTGCAGGGGATCACATCTGTCTGGGCGGAGCACGCAGCCGCCGGCCGGCAAGTCGATCGCAGCACGGTCAAACGCTGGGAGCGAGCCGTCGAACGCGCTATCGCCCAGCATCGGTTTCTGATCGCAATCCCACACGTCGTCACTGTCGTCACCCGGGTTCGCTGACGACGGCACGACCCGGAGGTAATCTCGTGACCCATCCCCCCCGGCAATATCCATGTCCCGATCTGATCGTCGAGCCCGCCTGGCTGGCGGCACATCTGGGAGACACCGATCTCCTGATCATCGACTGTGACGACGCCGATGTGCGGGCCGTTCGGCCTCACATCCCCGGCGCTGTTCCGCTGCCGATCCACCCCTACCTGCGTGATATTCACACCAACGTCGGTGTCCTTCCTCCGGATCAGGCGACCATGATCCTTGGCGGCCTTGGTGTTGGCGATGGCCGGAGAGTCGTCTGCTACGACTCGCAAGGCGGCGTACTGGCCGCGCGCTGTTGGTGGGTGCTCTGGTACTACGGCTTCGAGAATGCCGCGCTGCTGAATGGCGGCTGGATATCGTGGGCCGCCGAGGGCAACCCGGTCGAGCATGCGTGGGGTGAGCCGGTGGCAGGAGATTTCGTGGCGCAACCGGTCGGAGACCGTATCGCCGACTGTGACGTGATCCTGCCGCGCCTAGGTAATGACGATTTCGCCACGCTCGATATGCGCACCGATCTGGAATGGGCCGGCACTCCGGAAACCGTTCGGAATCAGCGCGAAGGGTACATCCCGGGTGCGGTGCACCTTGAGTGGAAGCATTTCGTCGACTGGGAAGCGTCGGCGCGATTCAAGCCCGCGCTGGAGATTGCCACGCTTCTGGAATCGAATGGGATCACGCGCGGCAAGGCAGTCGTCCCCTATTGACAAAGTGGCATCCGTGCGGCGCACGGAGTCTACGTGCTCGCCCTGCTTGGGTATGAGAAGATCGCAACCTACGACCGGTCGTTCGGCGAGTGGGGGAACCGGGACGACACCCCGATAGCCCGGCCCGACAACACGGAGGTGTGATGGCAAGCGAGCGTGAACGAGCAATGATCGAGCGCTGGAAGGTCGCAACCCGTGCGGCCGGCATACAGCTCTCCGACGAGGATATCGAGCGAACCGCCGAGCGAGGCTTTCTCAGCCGCGCACTGACCGTCGAGGAGATGATCGATCGCATCGTCACCGGAGTCGAGATACCCGACTATCTGGACCTCGTGACAACGACGACGGGGGAGACGCACCATGGCTGATGCGTCGATCCTTCATCGGTCGATCGCCGAAGTCGGGCCGCTCATCCGCTCGGGCGAAATCTCTCCCGTCGAGTTGGCCGAGCTCTCGCTCGCGAGGATCGGGGCAGCGAATCCCATCCTCAACGCGTTTCGGACAACCACGCCTGATCGCGCGCTCGCGCAGGCGCGGACGGCAGCCGACGAAATCCGACGTGGGAATTATCGCGGCCCGTTGCACGGCATCCCGATCGCGATCAAAGACCTGGCAGACATGCGCGGCGAGACAACACCCGCCGGCTCGAAGGTTCTGGCCGACGCGATCGCCGCCGAGGATAGCGAAGTCGTGCGGCTGCTCGATGAAGCGGGCGCAGTGATCGTCGGCAAGACGAGCATGCCCGAGTTCGCGTTCTCGCCAGGCTCGAACAACTCCCACTACGGCCCGGTGCCGAACCCGTGGGACTACTCGCACGATGCTGGTGGATCCAGCAGCGGCTCTGGCGCGGCCGTCGCGACCGGACTGGTGCTCGGCGCAATCGGCTCGGACACCGGCGGCTCGATCCGCATGCCCTCGACGCTTTGCGGCATCACCGGGATCAAGCCGACGTTCGGGCGAGTGAGTGGACGCGGCACAGCAACATTGTCGTGGTCGCTGGACCATGTCGGCCCGATGACGCGGAGCGTCGCGGACGCAGCGACAATGCTCAAGATCCTGGCCGGATTCGACCCGGGCGACCCGCGCACGCGCAGAGTGCCAGTTGACGACTACCCGGCAGCCGTCGAGCGTGGGATTGCGCGACTTCGTATCGGCGTGCTGACAGACGACGGGATGGGCTCACTGGGGACGCCGGCCGTCGTCCAGGGCGTGAGCAATGGCGTCGCTGCGCTGGCGGCAGCTGGCGCCGACATTGTCGAGATTGCGATCCCCGAGCTCGCTGATCTGTCCGCGCTGTACGGGACGATTGTGACGATCGAAGCGGCGGCCGCTTATGAGCACTACCTTCGACATCGCCTCGGCGACCTTGACGATTTCGTCCGCGACCGGATGCTGGTTGCCTACGCCTACTCGCCGACCGCGTTCGTGCGGGTCGAACAGGCCCGCACGATTCTTCGCTCGCGGATCGTGGAGCGGGTGAGCGGCGTGGATCTGTTGGTAACGCCCGGCATGCCGCATGAAGCACCGCCGCTCGGCGTCGTCCAGAGCAACACACGCTTCACCGGGCCGTTCAATGCGCTGGGCTGGCCGGCGATGGTCGTGCCGGTCGGCCTCGGCGAGGGCGATCTACCAGTGGCTATCCAGATCGCGGCTCGGCCGTGGCTGGAATCGCTCGTTTTCCGGGCGGCGAGAGTCGTAGAGCGTGATGGACCATGGCAGGGCAAGCGACCACCGGAGGTCGTGCCAGTCATGGGTTGACGTTTCCCGCAAGCGCTCCTGCTATCCGGCCGGAGTAACAACGCGAACTGTGTTTTGGCGGGGCAACGACGATGGTCCCGCCGGAACAGCGCGGTATCCGCCGTTCGCGCGCCATCGCCGACGATACTGATACGACATCTCCTCGGCCGTAATGCCGGGGAGATGTCGTATGCACGGACACAGTGAGGGCATCGGAGACGGCTACGTCCGGCCGACGCGGCCATGGTAGGATGGAAGATCATGCGCATCCCGAATCTTGCCGGAAAGGACTGACTGCTGACCGTTTCGCCACCGGACGATGCCTCCGTCGCTCAGCAACCTGGCCGAATCCGGCGGGCCTTCGGCAGTTCCTACAATCGCCAGCTTCTGATGATGCTGAGTCCGGTTCTGCTCGGCCTGACACTGTTGATTATCGTTCCGGCGCTCATGACGATTCCGCTCGCGTTCACTCGCTACGACGCGCTTAGCTCGCCGGAGTGGCTTGGGCTGGGCAACTTCCGCGAGATGCTTCACGACGGGATGTTTTTCAACGGGCTACGCGCGTCGCTGGTCTACGTGCTGCTGGCTGTGCCGATCCGGTTACTCGGCGCATTGCTGCTGGCGTTGCTGCTGCACCGCCCTGGCCGGGGGCGGACATTCATTCGTGGGGCGATCTATCTGCCGACCGTCGTGCCGGATATCGCCTATGCGCTCCTCTGGCTCTACATCTTCAACCCGTTGTTCAGCCCGCTGAATGTCTTTCTACCGCTCTTCGGCGGTCGGGGCAGCACGCCGGCCGGCTGGTTGCTCAATGGAACCTCGGCGCAGGTCGCGATCGCCATCGTCCTGTTCTGGACTCTTGGCGAGGGATTCGTGCTGCTGATGGCAACACTGCAGGACATCCCGCGCGCGATGCTGGAATCTGCGGCGATCGACGGCGCCAGTCGCTGGCAGGTGCTGACACGAATCACCCTCCCGATGCTCGCCCCGATGCTGCTGCTCATCATCTTCCGGGACACGATTCGGAGCTTCCAGGCGAACTTCGTCGCGACCGTCATCCTGACCAACGGTGGCCCGTACTACGCGACAAGCTATCTGCCATTCTGGATCTGGCAGAACGCGATCGACTATCAACGGTTTGGCTACGCCGCAGCAATGACGCTGGTGCTGTTTGCCGTGACTGTCGTGGCGATTGCGCTGCAGTTCGTCGTCGTCCGTCGATGGAGGACCGGGTACTTTGAGTGAGCGAGCGGCAGAAGTGACAGCTCAGCCGACGCCGCGAACGCGCCGCAGGCCGGCGCGCAGCATCCGGCTCATCGCCGGTGTGTTGGCCGCAACACTCTTCATTCTGCCGCTGCTCTGGATGGTCGTTGCTTCGTTACGCCCGCTCGGTCTGCCGATGCCGCTCCGCATCCAGTGGTGGCCGGATCCGGCGACACTCAGCAACTACCGGGCCATATTCCACGTCGTGCCGATGGCGCGCTACGCGGCCAATTCGGTCATCGTGATCGTCACAGTCATTCCGCTGACGCTCCTGACGACGTCGCTTGCTGGATTTGCGATGGCGCAGGTTCCCGCGCGAATGCGCGACCTTCTCGTTGCGACGCTTGTTGCCGCGTTGATGGTGCCGCTGATGGCAGTCTGGTTGACCAGGTTCATGGTCTACAAGTGGCTCGGCGTTCTGGACACGCTCGGGGTCCTGATCGTCCCGGGGCTCATGGGCAGCAGCCCGCTCTACGTCCTGATCATGTTCTGGGCATTCCGGCGGGCGCCGATCGGCTCGTTCGAGGCTGCGCGTCTGGATGGCGCGAGCGCGCCGAGGATCTGGTGGAGCATCGGTTTGCCGCAGGTGCGACCAGCCTTGATGGCGGTTACGGTATTGTCGTTCGAGCGACACTGGGGCAACTTTCTCGACCCGCTGCTCTATATCAACAACCCCAGGTGGTACACGCTGCCGGTGGCACTCCAGGGTCTCCAGCAGCTTCATCCAAGCGATTGGCCATTGATGATGGCCGGCGCGGTCGTCGTGACGCTCCCCGCGGTTGTGGTGTTCATTGTCGCCCAGCGTTACTTCTTGCGAGAATACGATGAGGGGAATCCGTTCCAGTGAGTAGCTCACTGGGGTAGTTGAGGGGGAGAGACATGACGCGACGACGGGGTGTAGCAGCCCTGGCCGCGCTCCTTGCGCTGTCGGTGCTGATGACCGCCTGCGGCGGCAGCGGGGACTCAAGCACCGCGCCAATCACCTGGCAGGTCTGGGCCGATCCTGAAGAGGCGCAGGTCTACCAGTCAATCGCCGACGAATACATCAAGACAAATCCGAAGGCCAAGGTGACGCTGAACGCAATTCCCGACCGGAAGACGTTCCTTTCGCGTCTTTCGGCATCGTTTGCCAGCGGCAGCCCGCCGGACGTCTATCTGATCAACTACCGGCACAACGGCCAGTTCGTCTCGAAGGGCGTCCTGGAGCCGCTGGGGCCGAAGCTGGAGAAGGCCAAGGGCCTGAGCGCCGACCAGTTCTTCAACGTCCCGATGGAAGCGTTCACCTACAATGGCGTGCTGCAATGCATCCCGTTCAACCAGTCGAGCCTGGTTGTCTACTACAACAAGGATCTGTTCGAGAAGCACGGCGTTCCGCTGCCGACCAACGACTGGACCTGGGACGATTTTGTCGCCGCCGCCAAGGCGTTGACGCTGGACACGAACGGCGATGGCAAGACCGACATCTGGGGACTGGGCTTCGAGCCATCGATCATTCGCGCAGCGCCGTTCATCTGGTCACACGGCGGCAGCCTGCAGTCCGACCCGAACGATCCGCGTAGCATCACGTTTGGCGGCGACGCCACCCGCGAGGCGCTGCAGTTCTTCGTTGACCTGAATCTCGTCCACCATGTCGTCCCCGATGAGGCGTCCTACGCTGCCCAGGACCCGGACAGCCGCTTCATGGAGGGCAGCATCGCGATGACGCTGAACAGTCGCCGCGCAACGCCGGTGTTCCGTTCGATCGAGGGGTTTGCCTGGGATGTCGCGCCGCCGCCGGCCGACAAGACGCAGGCCTCGACGCTGCATAGCGACGCCTTCTGCATGCCGAAGGACGGGAAGAACAAGGACGCGGCCTGGAAGTTCATCGAGTACGCCATCGGCAAGGACGGACAGACGGTCGCAGCGAAGCTAGGCCGGACGGTGCCATCGCTGAAGTCGGTTGCCGAGTCGGACGCCTTCCTCGACCCGGGCCAGTCACCGGCCAACAGCCAGATCTTCCTCGATCTTGGCCCGCACCTGGTCAGCCTGCCGACCATCGCTGAATGGCCGGAGATCGAGAAGGTCATCAACGACGAGATCTACGTCGCTTTCTTCGGCACAAAGTCGCTGGACGCGGCCTTGCAGACTGCTGACGACAAGACGCGCGAGATCCTCGGACGTTAGCAACGGGTGATCCAACAGGAAACGGCCACCGGCAATCTTGCCGGTGGCCGTTCTCGTTGTCGTTCCGGGTCGGACTATCCGACCGGCGGGAGCTTGGCAGCCGAGATCGCTTCGTTGAATACGCGGACCTTGCTGCTGATGACGCCGTCGAGCGTCTCGAGAAGGTCGTCGAGGCGCGTCGAAAGCTCGTCGAAGACCTCGTAGCCCTGCTTCGCCGGCGCACCCTCGGCGAGAGAGACGAACTCGGTGAGGGCGTTCAGCTTCTCGAAGAGCCGGGATGGCGCCATCAACGGACTATCAGTGGTCGTGTCGACCAGCTCGGTCTCGATCGCGGTCAGGGCCTCGCGCGCGTCCTTGCCGGCGGCCTGCACCGACTCAGCCGCGTCGCTGTCCTTGACGCGCTTCTCCCAGTCCTCGACCTGCGTGCGAACCTTCCGCACGCGCGAGACTGCACGGTTCGTATCGCTCAGCCGGTCGCGGATCTTCAGCAGTAGATCGAGCTGCTCCTGAAGCGCCTCGGCCGGGGTATCCAGACGTGGGTCGGGGACGATCTCCAGCGGCTGCTCGTGCGTCGCGCCATCGATCGTCAGCCGCACGGTATAGCTGCCGGGCAGCGCCTTCGGCCCGACTGGCTTATCCCAATCGGCGAGTTCCTGACCCTCGAGCGTCGCCGCCGGCTCGTAGCGCATATCCCAATGGAAACGATTCACCCCCGCGGCAGCCGGCACCTTCTGGCCACTGGCAGCGCTCTCTTCTGACGAGGCGTCGGCCACCTTCGTGGTGAATGACCGAACGGTATTCCCCTGGTTGTCGACAACGGCAAGATCCGCAGACTGCTTTGCCGCTTCGGGCAGGTAGTAGGAGACGATCACCCCGTCGTATGGGTTGGCGGCAGCGTCGACGTAGACATTCTTCATCGTGCCGTCGGGTTGCTCGACCTGTTCGTAGGACACGTGGCTGGTGCTCGCCGCGTGGTAGGAAACGTACCCCTTCTGGGGCGATCCACCGAACCCGATGACAGGATTGAAGCGAACCTTCGACGGCAGCTCGAAGAGCGTCACGCCATTGCCGGTTCGTCCAGAAGCCATCTGGCGCAGAGGCGTCAAGTCGTCGAGCATCCAGATCGAGCGGCCGTGAGTCGCGACCACGAGGCTGTGCCCCTTGATGATGAGGTCATAAACCGGCGCGACCGGGAAGTTGCCACCCAGACGCTGCCAGTTTGCGCCGTCATCGAATGAGACGTAGGCGCCTGTTTCGGTTCCGGCATACAGCAGCCCTTGCTGGGCCTTGTCCTCGCGGATCGTGCGGGTGAAATCGGTGGATGGAATGCCGTTGGTGATCGTCGTCCAGGTCTTGCCGTAGTCGCTGGTCTTGAACAGATACGGCGTCGTATCGTCCGACTTGTAGCGTGTCGCGGCGACGTAGGCGGTCCCAGCGTGGTGCTCGGACGGGTCGATGATCGAGATCAGCGCCCACTCGGGCAGGGCCGGCGGGGTGATGTCCTCCCAGGTCTTGCCGCGATCCTTGCTGATCTTGACCAACCCATCGTCGGTGCCGGCCCATAGCGTGTTGGGCTCCTGAGGGGACTCGGCCAGCGCGAAGATCGTGCAGTACGCCTCGGCGCCGGTGTTGTCTTTCGTGATCGGCCCGCCGGACGGTCCCAACTTCGAGGGGTCGTTGCGGGTGATGTCGTCGGAAACGATCTCCCAGGTCATTCCGTCGTCGGTCGAGCGGAAGATCCGGTTGCCGGCGACATAGAGTGTGTCCACTTCGTGACGCGAGTAGAAGATCGGGTAGGTCCACTGGAAGCGGTACTTCAGGCTCCCAGCGCCCGACCCCATGCCGGCCAGGTCTGGCCAGACGGTGATGTTCTTCCACTGGCCGGTGCGGTGGTTGTACTTGATGAGGCGGCCATTGAAGTTTCCCGATCCGATGCCGCCCGCGACGATGATGTCAGGGTCGCTCGGCTTCAGAGCGATATAGCCGGACTCGCCGCCGCCGGGCGTATACGAGTCTCGCTCGTGGATCGTCCCATTGACCGTCGCGCTCGGAATGCTCACCGCCGAGTTGTCCTGCTGCGAGGCGTAGATCCGGAACGGATAGGCATTGTCAGTGGTGACGTGATAGAGCTGCGCCGTCGGCTGATTCATGATCGACGACCAGCTCCGGCCGCCGTTATAGGTGACACAACCGCCGCCGTCGTCGCCCTTGATCATCCGTTGCGTGTCGTCAGGGTCGATCCAGAGGTCCTGCTCGTCGCCGTGGCGAGAGGGGATCTCGGTGAACGTCTTCCCGCCGTCGATCGACTTCCAGAAATTGTAGTTCAACACATAGACGGTGTTCGGGTCGCGCGGATCCGGGATCATGTGCATGTAGTACCACGCACGCGTTCGCAGCTTCGCCTCGGTGTTGACCTTCTCCCAGGTCTCGCCACCATCGTCCGAGCGGAACAGGCCACCGTTGACCGCCTCAATCAACGCCCAGACGCGGTCCGGCTGCGCTGGCGACCCGGCAATGCCGATCTTGCCCAGCACGGCGTCGGTTGGCAGGCCCGGCTTGCGCGTCAGCTCGACCCAGGTATCGCCGCCATCGACGGACTTCCAGATGCCCGAATCCTCGCCGCCAGACGACAGCGCGTTCGGGAAGCGCTGCGCTTGCCAGATCGCGGCATAGAGAACGCGCGGGTTAGACGGATCCAGCCAGAGGTCGTGCGAACCAGCTCGGTCGCTCTTGTAGAGCACCTTCTGCCAGCTCTTCCCACCGTCGGTCGTGCGGAAGACGCCGCGCTCCTCATTCTGCCCCCAGGTGTGGCCCAGCGCCGCGACGTAGACGACATCCGGGTTCGTCGGGTGAATGCGGATGCGGCCGATGTGGCGGGTGTCGGACAGGCCAACGTTCGCCCAGGTCTTGCCGCCATCGGTGGATTTGTAAACGCCATCTCCGTGCGAGACGTCGCCACGAATGCTCGTCTCTCCGGTGCCGGCGTAGATGACGTTCGGGTCCGATACCGAGACGGCAATCGCGCCGACAGCCCCCGTGTTGAACTGGCCGTCAGACACGTTGCGCCAGACAACGCCACCGTCAGTCGTCTTCCAGACCCCGCCAGCGACTGCGCCGAAATAGTACGTCTCCCGATCCGACACAACTCCGGTGACAGCGACGACGCGCCCACCGCGGAACGGCCCGATGAGCCGCCAATCCAGTGAACCCAACAGGCTCCCGCTCACATCCTTCGCGGACGTGGCTCCTGCAGTCATTCCCATGCCTCCTAGTTCAGCCACCAGCATCGAACGAGCCCCAGTGGTTCGCTCTCAGTTGGCGTCGTTCGCAATACAATCGCCAGGCTGCCCACCTGACCGCGTTCAGCAGCCCGGCGGCCTCAACCCTACAGAATCACGGCGTCGGTCTGCATGCCGGAGATCAAGGCGTTGAACGCCCGGACCTCCGCGTCGACGATCCCATCGAGCGCTGCTCGTTGCTGATCGACCTCTCCCGAGACCTTGTCGAACACCTCGTAGTACTGCTTCGGTGGGCGCGTATCGGAGTTGGAGATCATCCCCGGCAACGCGGCGAGCTTGTCGTTGAGGCCGCTGGGAAACTGGCGCGGATCACTCGCCTTCGGCTGCGCCAGCGTCTCTTCGACCCCCGCGAGCTTGTCAAGCAACGCCCTGCCAGCGTTCGTGACGGTCTCATCATCGATCCGCGTCAGCCAGTCACGGACCTGCGTTCGAATCGTGTGAATTCGGTCGATTGCCGCATGGGTCTCGGCAAGCTTGTCCCGGATCTTCAACAGGAGATCATATTGCGCTTCGAGATCCTGCTGATTGCCACTGACCCGTGGATCGGCTTCAATGAGAAGCACCTGCTGGCGCGTGGTCCCATCAACGTCCAGCTCGACCGAGTACTGGCCGGGCACGACGACGGGCCCCAGAAGCGCATCGGGCTGAATACCAGACGTGAATGACGAATCGATCCCCGAGATCGCCTTCGCGGGCGGAATGCGAAGATCCCAGACGAACTTGTTCATCCCGGCTGAGGGGACCAGTCGAGACGCGCCGGAACCTGGTTCATCACTGGCAAACGTCCGAATCGTCTGACCGTCGGCGTCCTTAATTGTCAACGTGGCGGTTTTCGACGCATCCTTCAACCAGTAGTGGATGATCGCGCCGTCCGGAGGGTTCTTGCCGGCGTCAACATACTCAGTTTCGACGCCGCCACCAGCCCCTGGCCGTTGTCGCGTCGTCATCGGCATACCGCCGGCTCGCCCGTAGCTGTAGGCATCTGCCGACGGATCGCCGAGACGACCGTAGACCTTGATCCGCTTCGCCGTTCGAGGAGCAAACAGGACGACCTTCTCGTCAGCAGTCGCAGCGTCCATCTGGTGTAACGGTGATAGATCGTCGAGGATCCAGAACGAGCGCCCATGCGTCGCCGCGAGGAGATCAGTCCCCTTGATCATCAGATCGTAGACCGGCACAACCGGCAGATTCGACTGGAATCGCTGCCAGCTCGCGCCATCGTCGAACGAGACATACACACCGGTTTCGGTCCCGGCGTAGAGCAGGCCCATGCGATTCGGATCTTCGCGAATCACACGGGTGAACTCACCGTCAGGGATGCCGGTCGTGATCTTCGTCCAGGTCTTGCCGTCGTCGGCTGTCTTGAACAGATACGGCGCGAAGTCATCGTGCTTGTATCGTGTCGCGGCGACATAGACCGTCGATCGGTCGTGTGGCGATGGCTCCATCACCGAGATCATCGGGCGATCGGGGAGTTGGCTTGTCGGGATCGAAACCTCGTCCCATGACTCGCCGCCATCGCGAGAGATGTGCAGCCGGCCATCGTCCGAGCCGGCCCAGAAGACACCCGGCTCATGCGGCGATTCGAAGAACGCGAAGATCGTGCCGTATGCCTCCGCGCCGGTGTTGTCGCGGGTGATCGGTCCACCGGAGGGTTTCAGCGTCTCCGGGTCGTTATGGGACAGGTCGGGGGAGATGACCTCCCAGCTCATGCCTTCGTCGCGCGTGCGGTGGACGACATTCGAGGTCACATAGAGCGTATTCGGATCGTGCGGAGAGAATGAGATGGGAAACGTCCACTGGAAACGGTACTTCAGCGCCTCCGCGCCGCGGCCCATTCCGTGGACTTCCGGCCAGACGGTAACGATCCGAATCTCGTTCGTCCGCTGATCGAAGCGCAGTAGCCGGCCGTGGCCAGCGCCCGACCCGATCGCGCCACCGTAGACGATGTTGTTGTCATCCGGCTTGATCGCGATATAGCCGGACTCGCCGCCGCCTGGCTCGAAGTACTCCGCGGCGGTTATTGCGCCGCGTAGCGACGAGCTGGGGAGCGAGAAGGCCGTGTTGTCCTGCTGGGATCCGTACAGTCGGTACGGTGTCCGATCGTCGGTAGTCACGTGATAGAACTGCCCGGTCGGCTGGTTGTAGATCGTCGACCATGTCGCGCCGCCGTTGAACGACACGTTCGCGCCGCCGTCGTTGCCCTCGATCATCCGGCGCGGATCCGCCGGGTCGATCCACAGATCCTGGTTGTCACCATGCTGGGTCGGGATCGCGGTGAATGTCTTTCCGCCGTCGATCGACTTCCAGAACTTCAGATTGAGGATATAGACCGTGTCGCCATCCTGCGGGTCAGCGACGATATGCGTGTAGTACCAGGCACGGCGACGCAGGTCGCCCTGATCACAGACGCGCTGCCAGTTCGCGCCACCATCGTCGGAGCGGAATAGCGCTCCATCTTCCGACTCGACCAATGCCCAGACGCGGCCGGGCTTCGCCGACGCGGCGATTCCGATCTTGCCCAGCACACCTGTCGGCAGGCCCGGGTTACGTGTCAACTCCTGCCAGGTATCGCCACCGTCGGTCGTCTTGAAGATGCCGCTATTCGGGCCACCAGAGCGTAGGGCATGGGGGTAACGCTGAGCGTCCCACATCGCCGCGTAGAGGACGCGAGGGTTGTTCGGATCCATCGCCAGGTCGATAGCACCCGCGCCATCGCTCGTGTGAAGCACCTGTGTCCACGACGATCCACCGTCGCGAGAGCGGTAGACACCCCGCTCCGGATTCGGCCCCCATACATGCCCGAACGCGGCGACGTAGACCAGATCCGGATCGGTCGGATGGACGCGGATCGTCGAAATCGACTGGGTCTCCGGAAGGCCGACATGTCGCCAGGTCTGCCCACCGTCGGTCGATCTGTAGACACCGTCGCCGTGCGAGACATCACCGCGGATGCTCGTCTCCCCCATGCCAACATAGATGACATTCGGGTCGGACGGCGCAACGGCAATCGCGCCAACGGCGGCGGTGTTGAAGTACCCGTCGGAGATGTTCTCCCAGTAATCGCCGGCATTCGTCGTCTTCCAGACACCGCCAGCACACGCGCCGAAATAGAACGTGCCAACTTCCGTCGGGTGGCCGGCGACTGCGACAACGCGCCCACCGCGGAACGGCCCGACCAGACGCCACGTCATCGAGCCTGGCATCGATGCATCCACGTCCACTTCTCCTCCCTCGAGCATGAGTACCCCGGCCAACGTCGCGTCAGCTCCGATGGCCGCCTATCAACAGATCACGAGCTGAGCCGCCAGGTCTCGGAGAAGGCCAGGAAGGCTGAGCTCTCAAGCCGCTCGTCGCCCTCCTTCACCTTGATCTCGCCCTCGATCCGCTGGTTGTTGACCGTGATCAGAGCGGACTTGCACGGGCAGATGACCGTCGCCAGATCCCACCGATCCGGCCCAAGCTCGAAATTCGGCCGCTGCAATAGCTGCTGCTCGATGATGTCCCACCAGACGAGCTCGACAACAGCGCCTTCGCAGATGGAGACGACACGGTGATACAGCCGACCGTCGCCTTCCTGGAAGAAACGGGCCATGGTCGGCGCCATCGTGGCGAAGCCGAGCTCGGCCCAGCCGCCGAAGTGCAGCGTGAATCGGTCGGTCACCAGTCGGGCCACCGCGGGGTTATCCGTGTAGATCGCATGGGGAGCGGCATCGCCGAGCCCGGATGCCTCCGGGTCGACCCAGATCAACGTTGCGTTCCCATCGCCGGCTTCGGAGAAGACACTCTTCCAGTAGCTCACCTTGGCGATGATCTGGTCCGTCCCGGGCTTGTAGAGGGTCAGGCTGGGGTTTTCGCCGGATATCACAATTTTGTCGGCCATCTGAAAGCCTCCATCCACGTCGCAGAGAAACCGGAGTGAGCAATTGCTCACTCCGGCGAACCATCGCGCGAATCACCTTGGGCTGTCAACTGTCCGGACAGAGCCGGTGGCTAGTAGTGGATGGTGACAACGTCCCCGATGTTCAGCCAATTCCAGAAGAACGCGGCGTCAGTGTTCATCAACCCGACACAGCCGTTGGACGTGAAGTTCCCGAAGCTCGATTCCGGCGTCCAGTAGTTCCCGTGCAATGCGTAGCCGCCGGCCAGGAAGTACTGGGTGTACTCGACGTTCTCCAGGTAATACCAGCCCGAAGAGCCATGCGGGATGCCGACCGTCGCCGAGTCCATGATCTCGCGGCGCACCTGACTCTGGATGTTGAACGTGCCCAGCGGCGTCTTGCCGTCGCGGCCGGCCGTGATGATCGCGACATACACGGGAGTGCTGCCGTTATAGGCGACGGCGTAGAACTGGCTCAGGTTGACGTCCACCCAATGGCCGCCGAACGTTTGCGGTGGCGGATTGAGCACAAGTGGAGCGACGTAGACCGCCGGGACATAGCCGTAATTATCAGTCAGATACCAGGCATCCGTGCCCTCCCGAACATCGCCCTTGACGATGGCGTAGATCACGATCGGGTGGCGACTATAGGCAACGTCCATCGCCGGAGCATCGTTCCGTGGCGCGCTGCGCACCGAAACCGCATCGGTCGAGACCTTGCCCCACCAGATGCCGGTCCCATTGCGGAAGGCATTCGCGATCTGCGGGCTGAAGAGCCCAGCGTCCCAGATGACGGCATCGGCCGGCTGCGCCGCCGGGTTGGTCGGGATCTTCAGCGCCTTGGCGTAGTCGTTGCCGAGCAGACCGAGCAGGATTTCGAACTGGGTGCCAGCGTTCTCCGGGTGAAACTCGAAGCGGGCGCGCTCGAAGTACTGGACGGTATAGCCGTCCTCGACGAACTCCTCGGAGATCGGGAAGCCGAACTGCCAGAGCCCGCCGTTCTTATCCCAGTAGTTCTTGAATCCGTACGCCAACGAATGGCGGGTCTCGCTGAAGATGACTCGATCCGGGGTGTTGCTCGTCAAACCATCCGGCAGCGCATTGAACGCGGGGTTATTGCGGGTCTTGCCATAGCGCTGTTCGGCGAGCCAGGTCCCGAGCAACGTGCCCTGAACCTCCCACTTCGTCCCAGCGTGTTCCGGCCAGACCTCCAGGCGCGAGCGCTCGAAGTACTGAACCGCACGACCGTTCTCCTGCACCGGCTCGGAAATCGGGTAGCCGATGATCATCAGGCCAGTGGTGCTCCAGGCCTTCAGCAATGGGCCAGACAGGCTATGGCTGGTCGGAGGAAAGTATGTGCTTGCCGGCATGCCGGCGCTATCGACCGGCACGGTGGCGACGTTCTGCTCAGCGCTGGCCAGACCAGGCGTCAGAGCGCCAGCAACCGCAGTTGCCACGATAATGGCGACCGCCGACAGGTGAACGAGCTTCCGACGAAGGAACGCTATCCGCACAAGACTACCCCCACATGATTACGTTGCGCGCCTCGACCGCACGGCGCCAGCACTACGAACGTGATAACACCCGGATCGCAAAAACGTCTCATACTTCTGGATGCCATCGTATCCGGGTGGCTAGAATCAGGGTAAGCGATCCATCGCAACGGACCGACATGACACCGTTACAGAGGATGGTACATGCAGAGGCTATCGACGGGCGAACGAAGCGCCGGCATTCGTCGCGAAGAGATTCTTGCCGGAGCAGCCGAGACGTTGGGGCTATTCGTCATCTTCGTCGTCGCAATCACAACCCGCGACCTGACCGGGGACGCTGCAAAAGCGATCCTGATCGCGCTGACATGGGTCGTCGGGACACTGGGCGCAGGATATGGGGCAACTGTCCTCTGGCGCGCGGCGACGCATCCTGCCGGGCGTCTGGCCCGGTTGGCGCTCGGCGCGGGAATGATGTTCATGGGCATCTATTCGATCGTCCACGTCATGTCGTAACGTCGGTCGCACTTGCCATCGTGGCTGCGATCGCGTATTGTCGCGCGGCAACGTATCGTCGTAGGTCACGCAACTGGAATTATCCAGGATGGGGACGCGTATCCGGTGAGGGTTGAATCGGCGACGACGCCGCCCGACACAGCGACTGACGCCGCCAATTCGACGTCGGTCGCGCCGTCACACCCGGCGTCGGCCTCCGCCGCTCGCGTCGAAGCTCGGGCGCCGTCCTGGAAGAAGCCATTCCTCGCCCTCGACCAGGAGGGATTCCGCACCCTCTGGCTCGGGATGCTCCCCGGCACGATGGCGATGCAGATGGGGATGATCACGACCGGCTACGTCGCCTACGACCTCTCCGGCTCGGCGGCGGCAGTCGGGTTGGTCTCGTTAGGGTCGGGCATCCCGATGCTGGCGTTCGGGCTGGCGGGAGGAGTTGTCGCCGACCGATTCCCGAAGCGCAACGTGCTGTTGATGACCCAGACGCTCGTGGGTATCGCCGCGGCGCTCAACGCGATTCTGGTCCTTACCGGTGTCGTCAAGATCTGGCACCTGATGGCCGTTGCGTCAATTCAGGGAATCGGGTTCGCGTTCAATATGCCGGCGCGACAAGCATTCGTTGGCCAGCTGGTCAGCCGCGACCGCTTGATGAACGCAGTCGCGCTCAACAACGCCGGGATGAACTTCTGCCGGGTCCTCGGCCCGTCGATGGCCGGAGCGCTGATCGCAGTTCCATTCATCGGGGCTGGCGGAGTCTACGCGATCATGACCGGCATGTACGCCTACGTCGTCCTGAGCCTTTTCCGGATCAAGGATCAGGGCCGGCCCATGGGATCGGTTCGCCCGCCGCCGCTCGAGTCGCTCCGCGAGGGGCTGCGATACATCCGTAACAATAGCGTCGTCTCGACGCTGCTGGCGCTGGCGTTCGTCCCTGTGCTGCTGGGAATGCCGTATCAGCAGCTGATGCCGGTCTTCGCTGAGGAAGTCTTCAAAGTTGGCCCGCGTGGGCTCGGACTACTGTTGACCTTCAACGGTCTTGGGGCGTTGGCCGGCTCACTGACGATCGCCGCGTTGACGGCCTTCCCGCGCAAGGGTCTGCTGCAGATGATGCTGGGAATCGCGTTCGGCCTGTCCCTGGCGGTCTTTGCCTTCAGCCGCTCGTTCCATATCGGTCTGGTGACACTGGTCGTGATCGGGTTCGTCTCGTCCGGGTATCAGTCCCTCAACAGCACGCTGGTGATGAACAACTCCGACTCTGAATACCACGGTCGGGTGATGAGTGTCTATATGCTGACATTCTCGGCGATGCCGCTGGCGGTCGTGCCGTATGGCGCGTTGGCTGATGCGTTCACCGCGCCGGTGGCAATCGGCTTTGGCGCGGTGTTGCTCGCGGCAGTCATCGCGGTCGTCGGCGTCGTTCACCCCTCATACCGACATATCCGCTGATCTGTCGCGAACCGTCGATCTCAGCCGACGCTCCGCGTGAAGCGCTCGATAGCGTCGGTCAGCTCGGTCAGCAGCACCTCGGCGTCCTTTTCTCCAGCACTCACCACGCAGCCGCGGATATGATCCTCGAGCACAAGCATGCCGACGGCGCGAGCCGCGGCGATGATCGATGAGATCTGGGTAAGCACATCCACACAGTACTTATCCTCCTCGATCATCCGCTGAACACCTCGAACCTGCCCCTCCATGCGGCGGAGCCGGGCAAGGATCCGTGCCTTGTCGGCGGCGTACGACGCGTGTCCTTCGCCGTGTGGTCCACTAGCATCGGGCTGGTCGCTTTCGCCGGGGGAGATGAGCTTCATCGACATAAGCATGTTCCTTTCGTCACAGGAAGTATACCCCTATGGGGTATTTATTCCCACTCGTCGCTGCTTCAGTGACTGACGACGGGCTAGAATCTCGGCGGGCGGCGCCGTGCCGTCGCGTCGATTCAGTGAATCAGGGGGGACGATGACCAGTCGAGAGATTCTTCGATCGGACAAGCTGCCGGTTCCGGCAAGTCCGTATTCGGTTGCGACCATATGGGGCGGGTTGCTGTTCACGTCCGGCCAGGTGGCCGATGACACATCGCAGGATGTGGCAGGGCAGACCGAGCAGGTGATGGAGAAGCTGAAGCTCATCATGGCCGAGGCCGGCACTGGCTTCGATCAGGCGCTGAAGGCGACCTGCTTCCTCACCGACATCAACGATTTCCAGGCGTTCAATGCCGTCTACCGCAGCTATGTTGGCGAAGAGAAGCCGGCCAGATCGACGATCGAGGCCAAGCTTGCCGGGCCGGCGATGAAGGTCGAGATCGAGATGATCGTCGGCATCCCCTCCGCGAAGTAAGGCGGGGAAGACCGCCGGGAGGGATGTCGACCCGGCAAACCACGTCGGGACCCGGGAGGATCGTTTCTCCCGGGCCCCGATGTCGCTTCGCGGCCGAACCTACTCGGTGGCGAGTCGGCGGAGGACCATCGGCAGGATGCCGCCGTGCCGGTAGTACTCCCACTCGATCTCGGTGTCGATTCGCACGATCGCATCGAACTGAACGTCAGCGCCGCCATCTCGCCGAGCTGTCACAGCCAACGTCTGACCTGGCCGCAACCCGCCGGCAATCCCAGGGATATCGAACACCTCGGTGCCATCAAGCCCCAGCGAATCACGGGTCACACCGTCCTTGAACTGCAGCGGCAGCATGCCCATCATCACGAGATTACTGCGGTGGATTCGCTCATACGATTCGGCGATGACGGCCCGGATGCCCAACAGCTGTGGCCCCTTGGCCGCCCAGTCGCGTGACGAGCCCGAGCCGTATTCCTTGCCGGCAACGACGATCAGCGGGGTGCCATCCTGCTGGTAATGGTGCGCGGCATCGTAGATCGACATCTCCTCACCCGTCGGCAAGTAGCGCGTCCACCAGCCTTCCTTCCCCGGAACAAGCTCGTTCCGGAGTCGGACATTGGCGAACGTGCCGCGCATCATGACCTGGTGATTGCCGCGGCGAGCGCCATACGAGTTGAAGTCGAACAGGCCGACATCGTTGAGGATGAGATATTCACCGGCCGGGCTCTTCGGGCTGATCGAGCCGGCTGGTGAGATATGGTCTGTCGTGATCGAATCGCCAAGCTTGAGCAGCACGCGAGCTCCGACCACGTCCTGAGGCGGGGCCGGCTCCATCTCGAGCCCATCGAAGTACGGCGGCTCCTGGATATAGGTCGATTCCTCATCCCACTCATAGAGTTCGCCCGATGGGATCTCGAGCGCGCGCCAGGCCTCGTCGCCGTCGAAGACATGCGCGTAGTTGCTGGCGAACACATCGGCCGTTACCGCCGAAGAAACTGCTTCGCGTATCTCCGCCTGCGTCGGCCAGATATCACGCAGATAGACCGGAGTGCCGTCAGCGCCGATGCCAACAGGCTGCGTCGTGAGATCAATGTCGACCGTGCCGGCCAGCGCGTAGGCGACAACGAGCGGTGGTGAGGCGAGGAAGCTGGCGCGCACCTGCGGATGGATGCGGCCCTCGAAGTTGCGGTTGCCGCTGAGCACCGAGGCGACGACGAGGTCGTTTGCGTCGACCACTTCGGCGACCGCCGGGACGAGGGGGCCGCTGTTGCCGATGCAGGTGGTGCAGCCGTATCCAACGGTGTAGAAGCCGAGCTTCTCAAGATACGGCGTCAGGCCGGCGTTGTTGTAGTAATCCGTCACCGCTCGCGAACCGGGAGCGAGGCTGGTCTTCACTGAGTCACTGACCGTCAGGCCCCGCTCGACTGCCTTCTTTGCCAGCAGGCCGGCGGCCAACATCACCGACGGGTTGGATGTGTTGGTGCAGCTGGTAATCGCCGCAATCACGACCGAGCCATGCGTCACCTCCCCGCCGCTCGCCACGCCATGCGGGATCTGAATGGTCTCTGACGGGCTCGAAATGACGTCGGGCGCCGGGCGCTTCACACCCGGAATCGCCGAGTGCGTCGATGGGGCGCCGAGCGCCATGGCCTCTTCGTCACCACCAAGCTTCTGCCCCTGGGCAGGCATAGGATCGCTGGCCGGGAATGTATCGGCGACGGCGGCGGTGGCCGCGATGTCGTCCGTCGTGCTGCTCGAAGGGTTCGAGCGGCGCGGCGCCATCTGGTCGCCGAACGTCTCGCGCAGTGCGTCGCTCAGGCCAGAGAGTGACACCCGATCCTGAGGGCGTCGTGGGCCGGCCATGCTTGGCTCGACTGTCGACAGATCGAGCTCGAGCACCTCATCGAAGAGCGGCTCGGGCGAGTCGTCAGTGTGGAACATGCCCTGCGCTTTGCAGTACTTTTCGACCAGGTCAACGACCTCTTCCGGCCGGCCCGTCATCCGCATATAACGCAGCGTCTCGTTGTCGACATGGAAGAGGCCGCAGGTCGCGCCGTATTCCGGTGACATGTTGCCGATGGTCGCTCGGTCAGCGACTGGCAGCTTGTTCAGCCCCGGACCAAAGTACTCGACGAAGCGGCCAACGACGCCGTGCTTCCGCAGCATCTGGGTGATCGTCAGGACCAGGTCGGTTGCTGTGCCACCCTCCGGCAGCTCGCCGACAAGCCGCACTCCGACGACACGCGGGGGCAGCATGAAGATCGGCTGGCCGAGCATCGCCCCTTCGGCCTCGATGCCGCCAACTCCCCAGGCCAGCACGCCGAGGCCATTCACCATCGGCGTGTGGGAGTCTGTGCCGACACACGTGTCGGGGAAGGCGATCATCTCCCCGTCGATCTCGCGGGCCTGAACAACTTGCGAAAGATACTCCAGGTTCACCTGGTGGCAGATGCCGGTGCCTGGCGGCACGATTCGCAGTCCGTTGAACGACTGCTGTGCCCAACGCAGGACCGTGTATCGCTCTTTGTTGCGCCGGTACTCGTACTCGACGTTGCGCTCGAAGGCGAGGGTGGAGCCGAAGGCGTCGACCGTGACCGAGTGGTCGATAACGAGGTCGGCCGGCAGGAGTGGATTGACCTTCGACGGGTCGCCGCCCAACCGCGCCATCGCGGAGCGCATCGCCGCGAGATCGACGATCGCCGGCACGCCGGTGTAATCCTGCAAGAGCACGCGAGCGGGGAGAAACGGCAGCTCACCTTCGCGACGCTCGCCGGGCTTCCAGCTGGCGAGGGCTTCGACGTTCGCCTCTCCGAAGCTCTCTGTCCCGCAATTCCGCAGCACGTTCTCCAGAAGAATCTTGACCGTCAGCGGGAGGCGGTCGATATCGCCGAACTTACTCAACGCGGCGAGCCGATAGTACTGGATCGATCCGCCGGAATACTCCAACGTCGCCCTGGCGCCGAATGGATCACGATGTTCGCTCATGGATTCCCTCTCCTCGTTGGCTGAGCTCGGAACACCGAACCGGTGTCGTCTTGCACACCCCTCCCACCTGCTGCGTCCGGGCACTCGACGCCAGACTGGACGGGCCACAACCCTGAGTCTATGGTACTACGGTGCTCGGGAATGTCGGCGTCTTCCCGTTGGCACACCTGAATCGTGGCAAATCTGGAGGCGATATGAATGACCTTGACCAGCAGATGATCCGGCGCGCATTCGAGGTCGCCCGACACGCCCGCTCGAATGGCAACAGCCCCTTTGGCGCCGTCCTCGTCGACGCTCACGGCAACATCCTCTTCGAGGGCGAGAACACTGTGGCTGACGACGGCGACATCACTGGCCATGCCGAGACGCATGCAGTCCGCCAGGCCACACGGGCGCTCGACACTACGACACTTTCTCATTGCACGTTGTACGCCAGCACCGAGCCATGCCCGATGTGCTCGGCAGCAATCTTCATGGCCAACATCCGCCGCGTTGTCTTCGGCGTCAGCGCCGAGCGGCTTCGCACCGAACGAGGCGATCCGAACGCGCCCGGGCTGCGATTGTCGTGCGCCGAGGTCATGTCGCGCGCATCTCACCCTGTCGAAGTGATTGGCCCGTTCCTTGAAGAGGAAGCGCTGGCGGTCCACCGAGGCTGACCGCCAGCGCCGCAGACTAGCCGAGCGAGAGTTCGCGCTCCGGCCCTAGCGAACCGCGGGCGAGTGCGTTGAACAGAAACCGGTAGCCACCGCGCGCCTGAGCGCGGAACTGCGGCCGAAATCCGATCAGCACGGCCCGGCCGGCGCCGAGCGCAACCTCGACGAGCGCCCCTTTGCCGGCCAACTTGTTTTCCCCGAGAATCCAGCCGCTCAGATTCGGCTCATACTCCGGGTAGCGCGCGACGATCTGAACCTGGTCGTCATCCTTGCCCTCGAAGACCGGGCTCTTCATGAAGAGGGCCACCTCCTGGCGGTTCATGCCCCAGCCGAGTGGGTGATCAGAGTCGACGATGACGCGCAGCAGCGAACCGGGGCAGTAGAACTCTTCCTCGTTCACTCCCTCGACGACATCACGAACAGGCGGGTGAAGATGACGGAGAACGAACCCGCAGGCCGAATCCAGCGCGACAATCGTCCCGCCTGCTTCCGCGAACGCGGCGAGCGCATCCCCGCCGAGCCGGCCGAGGCCGCCGACGTATTCAGGCGGGTACGGCTCCTGGTATTCGTTCTTTTCCAGATTGCCTTCCACCATGTCCTTCACTGGCTGCTGTGGCAGGAGCACGACGTCGAAGCGATCCGCCAACCCGGCCTGTCGGATATCTGCGTTGTGCAGCGTTTCGTAGGGAATGCCGTAGTCATCGAAGATCCAGCGGAGCCAACCCTCGTCGATCGACGGTTTCCACGACTGATAAACCCCCACACGTGGCAGCGACTGACTGACGATCGACAGATGAACCGGTTCATCGATGCCGATCACGTCCACGCCCGAGGAACGGGCGACGTTCTCCACTACCGCGCGTTCGACCTCCCGGACCACATACGTGCCGGGCGCGTAGGAACCGGCCCGTCTGGTCAGCCGGTCGACGGCAGCGCCACCAGCAAGCAGCTGGTACAGCGCGCGCACGGAGCCATTTCGTGATGCCGGGATCGCCCAGCCGAAGCGACCTTCGCCACGGACGACGCCGACCGGCGGAGCGATCTGAGCTGGCCGCAGCTCCGCTTCAAACGCCTTCTCGATCTGAACCGATCGAACGCCCATCTGCAGCGGGAGGGTATGACCAGCGATATCGTAGGGTGCAAGCGGCGGTCCATCTGGCCAGCGACGAAGATCGGGGTACGACTGAACCTCCAGGAGTGTCTTCGCGAAGCTTCCGGACGGCTGCGCCAGGCGCACGACGACGGTTTCGGCCGGCCAGGTCACCCCATCGGCCACAAACTCGCGAGTCGCCTCTTCCAGCGCAACGTCGCCGAGGCGCAGGATATCCAGCAGCTCGAACGCCGAGCCGGGATCGTCCTGTCGGGGGGGAACCAGGAATGCGTATGGCCCATCGGTGCGTTCGACGGCCCGCCGCGTGATCCCCACGTAATTTCGCAGCCACTGCCGGCGGTTGCGGGCGGCGTGCTCGAGAAACGCGAGTGCCGCCAGCTTGTCATATTCGACGATATCGCGGAGGGACCACGCGCCGCCCTTCCACGGCAGCGGCTGATTCCAGCTACGAACCTTCGGGTCGAACCCACGCTCCGCCTTCAGCTTGTCCTCGGGAACGTCCACTGTCGTCGCGAGCCGGCAGCTCGCGGCCTCCGAGAGGATATCGACGCTGCCGTGGTAATTGCCGTACGCGAGAGACGGGCTGTAGTTGTCGAAGATGATGTTCGTCGCAACTCCCGCCTTGCCGGCCGCCGTCAATCGACTGGCGATAGCGGTGCCGAGGTCAGCGAACCCCTGCTGGATCACGGGATCCTGGTTCGGATCGAGCGGGTCGATGAATGGTGGGACCATGAATCGCGCGCCGTCGCGCATCATCTGGTGCATGTCGAAGACGAGCTGCGGCCGCTCGCGGTTGTGCAGATCGGCGTACAGACGCGACTCGACCTGCGTCAACATGAACCAGTCGCGGTTGTTGTCGTGGCCGACGTAGGGATGGTAGAGCCAGGGCATTGGCTGGCCCTCATACTCAGTATCCAGCCACTGCCGGTACCACTCGACGATCATCTGGTGTCCATCGGGGTTATGCGACGGAATCATGACCGTGACGACGTTGTCGAGGATCTCGACACTGTCGGGATCGGTTGCCCGCGCCAGGTCGCCCGCGAGCTCGAGCGTCATCACCGCCGCGCCGATCTCGTTGGAGTGTTGCGTGCACAGCAGGAACGCTGTGACCTTGCCACGTTCGGTCAGCTCGCGCTCGTCGGCGGGATCGAGACCGCGTGGGTCATACAACCGCGCCAGGATCGATCGGAGCTCATCGCGCCGCGCGAGGTTCTCCGGCGACGAGACAAACACTGCAATGTACGGTCTCCCATCCGTCGAGACACCGAGCCGCTCGATTGCCACGCGATCCGACGCAGCAGCGAGCGCGTCGAAATACCCGACGATCTCACCCCAATCCGGCAAGCGACGCGGCGCGCCGATCTGATAACCGAGCACATCCTCCGGCATCGGAATCCGGCCCTCGTCAGTCACAATCACGCTCCCTATCGTGTCAGTGTCGTAGCATCGATCGGATGATAACCGCGACCGCGGTAGGATGACTGCTGACTGATATCGACGGGTTTGCCGGGAAGGGAATATTCATGCCTCGATACTTCGCGTATTGCACATTGCTGGAACGCGACGAGATGCAGCGCTTCTGCCCGAACGCGCGGGCGACGGAGATCGGCACAGTCAGCGGATGGCGTGTCAGCTTCGCCGCACACGGTCTCGGTGGCAGTGGCGGGGGATGTCACCTGCTGCCCGAGACCGGACACGTCGTTCATGGTCTGATCTACGAGATGGATGACACTACCCTCGCCCAGCTCGACGATATCTCCGGCGTTGGACAGGGGATGTATCAGCAGATCGCGGTTACTGTCACGACGGCGAGCGGCGAGGCGGTCGAGGCGATCACCTATGTGATTCCATCGCCCATCGGCGCGTTTCAGCCTTCCGCCGCCTACGTCCGACCGATCCTGGCTGGCGCGCGCGCAACCGGATTGCCAGCTGACTACATCGCCGAGCTGGATGCGCTCGTCGCTTCGTCTGTCGCGCCCTGATCTTCGGCTCTGGCGTCATGTGGCGGGCGTCTCGTCCTCGGGCTGCTCGATCGCAACGCGGCGCGATTCGGCGAGAATCGCCCGAACATCTGCGTCCGTCACCTGGGAGAAGTCGCCATACCACTGTCCAACCGCGAAGAACGACTCCGGCGTGAGCAGGCAGACCACCTCGTCGACCAGGAGCGCCACCGAGCGGACGGTGTCTGGAGAGCCCACCGGCACTGCGACAACGATGCGTCCGGGACTTTGCAGCCGGAGCGCCTCAATCGCCACACGCATCGTCGCGCCGGTCGCCAGCCCGTCATCGACGAGGATGACGACTCTCCCGGAGACAGCAGGTGGTGGCAGGTCGTCGCGAAATGCGCGCTCGCGACGTTCGAGCTCCCGTTGCTCGCGCTCGGCGACCTCGTCGATAACGCTCAGCGGGAGGCGCAGTGAGCCAATGACCTCGTCGTTGACCATGCGGACGCCACCTGAGGCGATCGCGCCCATCGCCAGCTCCTCGTGTCCCGGAACGCCGAGCTTGCGGACGAGCAGCACATCGAGCGGAGCGTCGAGCTCGCGGGCGATCTCATCCGCGACCGGCACTCCTCCACGCGGCAGCGCCAGGATAATGACGTCATCCCGGCCTCCCCAGCCCGCGAGTCGCTGTGCCAGCTCGCGTCCTGCGTCCCGCCGGTTTCGAAACTCGTAGCGCATTGTCCGTCCTCCTGTGTCACATCATCCGCCGGCGGGCTCCGGCGAACACTTCTGATATGGATTCTGGTGGCCGGATTCTGGCGAGAGGGTCGATTGACGACTGATGGTCGTGGCGCGGATTGGCCCCCCGCCACCGCCTGCATGATTGAATTCGGGTTGGCCAGGATAATAGCGTGGACCGCCCGCTCGTATCGGGCGCGCCACGTTGCACGGAGAAGAGGAATCGAACTATGACGGCAGTATCCACGAACCTGACGGCGCTCGCACAGCAACTCCGCGTCGATAGCGTCCGCAACAGCACGGCAGCCGGGTCGGGTCATCCCAGCTCGGCGCTTTCGGCGGCCGATCTGATGGCAGTGTTGATCACGCGCTTCTGGCACTATGACTTCGATCGTCCCGAGAATCCCGGCAGCGACCACCTGATCTTCTCCAAGGGCCATGCGTCGTCGCTACTCTACGCGATGTACAAGGCGGCCGGCGCCATCTCCGACGAGCAGATGATGACCTACCGCCGAATGGGGAGCCCGTTTCAGGGCCACCCAACGCCGGCCCTGCCATGGGTTGACGTCGCGACAGGATCGCTGGGACAGGGGTTGCCGATCGCTGTTGGGGTCGCGATCGCGGGCAAGTACCTTGACAAGCTGCCGTACCGCGTCTGGGTGCTCTGTGGTGACTCCGAGTTCGCCGAGGGTTCGATCGCCGAGTCGATGGACAAGGCGAACTACTACAAGTTGGGCAATCTGGTCGCGATTCTCGATATGAACCGCCTGGGTCAGCGCGGTCAGACCGAATACGGCTGGGATGGCGACGAATACGCCGCCCGGGCGCGCGCGTTCGGTTGGCACCCGATCGAGGTAGACGGCCACGACTTCGACGACATCGAACGCGGCTATCAGCTCGCGATCCAGCATCAGGACCAGTACGAGCAGCCGGTTCTGATCGTCGCTCGCACTGTCAAGGGCAAGGGTATCTCCTGGATGGAGAACCAGAACGGCTGGCACGGCAAGCCCGTGCCGAAGGACAAGCTCGACGCGACGATCGCAGAGCTCGGCGGGGCGACCAATCTCACATTCGAGATCCCGGAGGCGCCTGCTGCGACGGCGTACGTCGCTGCGGCAGCAGACCACCCAGCGCCAACAACCTATGAGCTCGGCAGCGCGGTCGCGACCCGCAAGGCGTATGGAGACGGGTTGAAGGCAGTCGGCGCACTCCGACCCGATGTCGTCGTGCTCGACGCCGAGGTTTCGAATTCAACGATGGCCGAGATCTTCAAGGAGGCGTATCCGGACCGCTTCTTCGAGATGTTCATCGCCGAGCAACAGATGGTTGCCGCGGCAGTGGGCATCGGCGTCCGTGGCTACGTCCCGTTCGCGTCCACATTCGGCGCGTTCATGAGCCGCGCCTACGACTTCATCCGCATGGCAGCCATCTCCCAGGCCAACATCAAGCTGTGTGGCTCGCATGCTGGAGTCTCGATCGGTGAGGATGGGCCGTCGCAGATGGCGCTGGAGGACATCGCGATGATGCGCGCCGTCCACGGCAGTGTGGTGCTCTATCCCTCGGACGCCAACCAGACTGTCGCACTCGTCCACGAGATGGCCGATCACGACGGCATTGCCTATATGAGGACGACCCGCGCTGCGACACCGGTGATCTACGAGGCCGGCGATGTATTCAAGATCGGCGGGAGCAAGGTCGCGCGTCAGTCGGATAGCGACGAGGTCACCATCGTCGCGGCCGGCATCACGCTTCACGAGGCGCTGAAGGCCGCCGATCAGCTGGCGGAGCAGGGGATCCATATCCGGGTGATCGACCTGTATTCGGTCAAGCCGGTCGACTACGAGACGGTGCGCGAGGCGCTGGTGGCGACCCACGGCCGGCTGGTGGTGGTCGAGGATCACTGGCCACAGGGCGGGCTCGCGTCGGCCATCCTCGAGTGCCTCGCCACTCGTCCAGGCTCGACGAATGGCTTCGGCGACAACTTCCGAATGACGCATCTGGCGCCCTCGGAAATGCCCGGCTCTGGCACGCCGGACGAGCTGATGGACTGGGCCGGCATCTCGGCCCGTCACATCATCGAGGCTGTCCGCACGATGCTGGACTAGTCCGATCGACTCTACGCGCGGCGTTCGGGATTCGAGCGCCGCGCGCATCCCAGGACGTATCCTTGAGGGCAGGTATCGACACGCTCGAATAGCAGCAGGAGAACATGCGCGCCTACTGGCAGAAAGTCCTCGATTGCGGGCGCGACATCCATCTGTTTCTCGGCTATGCGCTGCTGTCGTATGTCGGCATCGGCGTCTTTATGCTGATCTTCAATCTGTACATCGTCCAGCTAGGGTACAACGAGGGATTCATTGGCGCGGTCAATGGCGTTGTCACGCTTTCGATGGGCACGACCTGTCTGCTGCTGGGCTACCTCATCAATCGATTCGGCAACTGGGCCTGCCTGACGATTGGGACGGTCGAGTTCGCCGTCTCCCTGGTCGCGCTGGCGTTCGTGTCGTCTGGGCCGGCGCTGCTGACACTGGCATTCCTCAACGGGATCGGCAGCGCCTTCATCATGGCGGGGCAGATGCCGTTCGTCATCGAGTGGACTCCCCGTGGACACACCGCAATGATGGCTGCGTTCTCGTCGGCGGTCAGCTCTGGATCGATCATGTTGGGAAGCCTGGTCGGCGGACTCCTGCCATCCGCTATCGGCGCGATGATCGGCGTCGCGGCAAGCTCCGCCGAGGCCTATCGCTGGACGCTTGTCATCGGCGCGCTGATCAGCGGAGTCAGTATCCTGCCCAACCTGTTCATGGGGCCGGCCCGCACCGAGCGTCACCATGAGGACTTCCGTGTCTCCCACGCGCAGCTACTGTCGCATCGAGTTCGGCGGCAGGCACGACGCGATGTTGGCGCGCTGATCTTGTTGGGCCTGTTCCTCGCGCTTGGTGTTGGCGCGATCGAGCCGTTCTACAATGTGCTGCTGACGGAGATGGGCGCGTCGGCCGGCACGATCGGCATCATCTTCGCCATCTCGGGGTTGGCGGCGACGGTTCTGTCGCTGACGGGGCCGGCGCTGGCTCAACGCATTGGCTATATCTCAGCGCAGGTCTGGACACGGTTGTTCTTCATTCCGATCCATCTGGCGCTGATCATCCTGCCAGTTCCGTGGCTCGTGTCACTGGCGTATGCCGGCCGGAAGATCTCCGGGTCAGTCGCCTGGCCGTTGGAGTCTGCGCACGCTGGCGGGCTGGTGCCCCCGCAGGCACGGGCGCATGCGTTCGGATTGCGCTCGGCCTCGTGGAACTTCGGGTACGCTTTCGCCGCGTTCTTCTCCGGACAGATCATCGCCAGGACCGGCAGCTACACTCCCGCCTATATCTCGCTGGCGGTCTTCTGCACGCTGTCGGTGGCCGTTTACGTAGTGGCCTTTGGCGGCCGGATGCCGGAGACGATCAGTCAGGCAGCAAGCGCGGCCAGACCGGTGGAGCCGGACTCACTGGCAACCGATTGACGGCCGGCCAAGGCTCAGATCATGACCGGCTTCGGACCGTAGACAGGTATTCTGATGACGACGGACTCACTCACCGCATTTCAGACGGCGCAGATCGACGAGCTCGCGGAGATCGTCCGCTTTCATGCGCCGCTGGTTGCCTTCACGGGCGCGGGCATCTCGACCGAGTCCGGCATTCCCGACTACCGCGGCCCGAATGGTCTGTGGACATCCGGCAGCCAGAAGCCGTTCACCTACGACGAGTTCATGTCCAACCCGGAGGCTCGCCGTGAGTGGTGGCGTCGTCTGCCGGCGCGCCTCGATGAGGTCGAGGCCCGGCAGCCGAACGCAGGCCATCGTGCGCTCGCCCGGATCGAGCGAGCGTTCGTGATGCTCGCTATCGTGACCCAGAACATCGACGGGCTTCAGCAGGCGGCCGGCTCCGATCCAGCACGCGTGATCGAGCTCCATGGCAGCAGCCGGCAGATCCGTTGCTCGCAGTGCGGCAATGTCTACCTCGCCCGCGAGATTCTGGAGGCCTACAGCGGTAGCCAGGAGCCGCCGCCGTGTCCGAATTGCGGCGGCATCCTGAAGTCCGGCACGATCTCATTTGGCGAACCCGTGCCGCCGGATGCGTTGCGCGTCGCATTCGCCGTCGCCGAGCAGGCGGGTGTGATGTTCGTCGTTGGATCAACGCTCCTGGTCAACCCGGCCGCACGAGTGCCAGCGGTCGCGAAGAAGGCTGGGTCGTATCTGGCAATTCTGAACAAGGGCGAGACCGGGCTGGACGACTCCGCCGACCTTCGTGTCGACGCACCGGCCGGACTGGCGCTCGATCACCTTGCGGCGCGGCTGCTCTCGGCCACGCCCGGTTCTTGACATAAGGAGAACGAATGCCAGAGCTCGTAGTGCTCGGAACAGCTCAGGATGGCGGGATGCCACACGCTGGCTGCCGCTGCGTGAACTGCGAGCGAGCGCGGCGCGATCCGGGGTTTCGTCGTCTCCCGCCAGCCGTCGGCATCCGCGCCGGAGACGCGACGGCGCTGATCGACGCGACGCACGCATTTGCCGAACAGGTGCATCTGCTGCAGTCGACAGCGTCTGACTTTCTTCCTGAAAAGCGCTACGCGCCGCCGGCGACCGTGTTGCTGACGCACACACACACCGGCCACTATGTCGGACTCTGGCAGCTCGACCGGTCGGTGCTGTCCGCCAAGGCCGTCCGCGTCCTCGGTCCGCCGCAGACGATCGCGCTTCTGGCGGCGAACGAGCCGTGGCGGCAGATGGTTGTGGACGGGTTCATCACGCTCGCCCCGCTGGCGCTGAACACGACATTCGAGGTCGTGCCAGGCGTGCAGGTCACGCCAATGCCGGTGCCGCATCGCTCCGAGTGGGGGGCCGACACCGTTGCCTATCGGATCGACGGGCCGAACCAGAGCGTCCTGTATCTTCCCGATATCGACGCATGGGACGTCTGGGAGCAGGATGTCTGCGAGGTCGTCGCATCCGTCGATGTGGCGCTGCTGGATGGCACCTTCTGGGAGCCGTTCAGCCGGCCGGGTGTCCCGCATCCGCCGGTCCGCGACTCGCTCGACCGGCTGGCGTCGGTCGCGCGCGATGGCCAATCACAGATCATCTTCACCCATCTCAATCACACAAACCCGGCGGTCGACCCCGACAGCGCCGAGGCTATCGAGGTGCGCGAGCGTGGGTTTGCCGTTGCGGACGAAGGACAGATCATCCCCTTGTAGCGCAAGATGCAGTGCTACGATATTCGACGAACGGCGACATGATGGGAGGCGCGCGGTGGATTCGACTGATCTCTGCTACCTGTCGGCGACGGAGCTGCTGACGGCGTACCGGGCGAGAACGCTGTCACCGGTCGAGGTGACACGAGCAATCCTGGAGCGCATCGATCGAGTGAACCCGACGCTGAACGCCTACGTCACTATCACCGCCGAGCGAGCGATGGACGACGCGCGGGCTGCCGAAGCAGCCTGGATGAGCAACAACCCGACCGGCTCGCTGATCGGCGTGCCGATCTCGATCAAGGACATCACGCCAACGAAGGGCATCCGCACAACCCGCGGCTCGCTGCTCTACGCCGACTGGGTGCCGGACGAGGACGCGCCGTTCGTCGAGCGAGTCTACGCGGCCGGCGCGGTGATGCTGGGCAAGACCAATACGCCAGAGCTGGGCTGGAAGGGGGACTCGGGCAATCGGGTCTTCGGGCCGACACACAACCCGTGGAAGCATGGCCGGACGGCCGGCGGATCGAGTG